>JBJEVL010000280.1:0-6293 GCA_051884335.1 Akkermansia sp.
CGCATGTGTACGGACTTGTCGGGAAGGAGTCGGTAGCGGTGGAGTGTTATGAAAAATCCGTCCGCAGTGCTCCCCTGAACTACCCGGTCTGGCGGGAATACGCATCCTACCTGGCTACCAAGATGCCACAGAATCAGGAGGCATGGAAAACACTCAACGCTCTTCTCTGCGCAGGCGTCGCCTCCCGCTACCCCGAGCAGGCCGCCGAGCTGCTCAAGAAGCACGTGTACGGCAGATGGGCGGCAAGCGGCATGAGCGCGGAGGCGCTCGCCACGGCCTGCGCTCTCTTCTGGAAATACGCCGAGCAAATGGGCCCGGATCGTTGGTATATCGAAAACTTCCTGGATAGCCAGCTGAATCTGTGCCAAACAGCCTCGGAACATCCCGAAGAAGCAGCCATTGCGCTGCATGCGGGGGTGTTGACGGCTGCCGCGCCCCACGATGCCTACTCCGGCACCATGATGGCCTGGGGGAACAAGATTGCGGAGTCGCTCAGCGAGAGCGGGTGTCAGAAACTCATGGCATCCACCCTCGCGGCCTTGTCCGAGGGGCAATCGCTGGAGCCGTCGCAGAAGGCTAAATTGCTCGGCGGGCTCCTGCTCTCGGCGGAGAAGTCGCGCGACACGTCTACGTTCTATGCCATCAGCAACATGATCGACCCCAAGGAAATTCACGGCACAGCCGCTATCCCGGAGTTTCAAACCTTCCCGGGCAAGATGGTATCCGAAGGTGGGCTTCCTTTTGCCAGCTCCACCAGCGAGTGGGATGCGCCCCACACGCACGCCGGCTTGCTCACCAAATCCGGTGCTACGATTCACACGGCGCGGGAGAACAACCCATGGATTGCGGTCAAGCTGCCCAAGCATGCTTATATTACCGGTGTCGTCTTTGCCGGCACGAATAACTGGTCGCTCATTGGGCGTTTCCATCCGCTCAAGGTGCAGGTATCCGACACCGGGCGCGATGATGACTGGCACGATGTCGGCGCACCGATCCCCGATTCGCCGAACTACATCATCACCTTCGACCTGCAGAAAGAACGCCCCAAGGCACTGTATGTGCGCGTCCTGCGCCCCGGTGGACCGGAGGTCTTTCATGCCAATGGTCTGTATGTATTCGGTGAGCCCGCTGCCTGATCAGCCCTGACATTATATGTAACATCATGAACAACATTGATTCTGCATTTCTTGCGGCAGTCCTGTTCACCGCCACGGTCACCCTGTCCATGGCGGCGCAGCCATTGGCAAGCTATGACGAAGCCGCCCAAAAGGTCACAGACACCGGCTACATCGTCTTCGTTTACCCCGCCGACTGGGATCAACATGGCGAGAAGCTCTGCAAAAAGCTCATTGCCTCAGAAGAGGTCACAACGGCTGCGTCTGATGCCGCACTTCTGCTGGCGCCCATTTATCAGAACAGAAGCGAGAAAAACAATGCGCGAGCCAAGAAGATCATGGGCTCGCTGGGGTACCCGGGCGATATGGCCGATATCTCCTATCCGGCGATCATCTTCTACGATAAAAACGGGCGCCGGTATGCCTCCATTCACGGACGCGAGCTCATACAGGCTTCTGAGCACCGGGTAGCAGAGCTGGTGAACGCGCGACTGGCAGCCAAGAAGCAACAGGATGCGCTGCTGGCGAAATCCCGAGCCGCAACCGACCCCGGAGAGAAAGCCGGTCTACTGTTGGCGTCATCGCGCATCGACGGGGTAGAGTGGCCCGACGGTCTGCGGGAAGCCATGCAACATGCCGACCCCGGCGACACCCATGGTTACTTAGCCGCACTAAACTTCGGGTTCTCTCCCCAACCGGGCGAATCACCACAGGAATGGATGAAACGCCTCGATGCTGTCTTGGCAAACGAGCTGTACACCCCCCGGCAAAAACAACGGGCGTGCGCGGCTGCCATCGGCCATCTCCGCCGCAGTCTCGGCACCATGGCAGGTGGAGCCTACATCACCCAATACGCCAAGCTGATGCAGAAGCTCGACCCGGATTCCGCGCTGGGGATATCTGCCCCGGTGGTGATGCGCGACTGGGTGCGGCAATACCGCTATGGCAACGGCTGGGCGCCGGAGATTATTCCGTCCGCCTGCATCCCCATGCTCATGCATGATGTCCCCATGGCGAAACCGGGTATCTATCATGTGACATTCAAGCTGATCACCGGGCGCGATGGCATCCGTATCAACCGACTCCGCCTGATGGACGGCAAACGCTGCATTGCCTCCGATGATACGCCCCGCAATGTCAGCTGGGACAACACGCAGCAAGTCTACACCTTTGCGGTGAAAAACGCTCTCAAGAAACCCTGTCTGGAAATCACTTACGGCAATGAACCGGATAAAAGAAGCACATGGGGTGAGATTACGGTAAGCCCCCAATGAAGAAGACTCAGCGGTCTCCCTATCCTCGGCGGAACACGGCTGGGGTCGCATCTGCAGCTGATCCACCCGAAGGGGGCACATACACCAAGAGCATGGTGGAGTTTCGGCTCTCCATGCTCCCTCTTTTGGGGTCGCAGACAGCTTTCCTCTTGTGAGATCGCCCGCGCGCCGTCTCCCTGCCGAAACAGGCGCAGAGCGCGAAAAGGCGCGGCTGCTCGGGGAGCAGCCGCGCCGGAGGGAGATGAGGTGGCGGAAATCAGATCTGACCGAAGAGCGTCTTGCCCTCGGAGAGCAGATCCTGCGTGGCGACCTTGAGGCGCTCGCAAATGCCCTGCTCGCCCTTCTTGAGGTAGGAGCGGGGGTCGTACACCTTCTTGTTGCCCACCTCGCCGTCAATCTTGAGCATGCCGTCGATGTTCTGGCACATGTGCATGACGATGGGCTTGGAGAACGCATACTGCGTGTCGGTGTCGATGTTCATCTTCACCACGCCGTAGGAGATCGCCTCGCGGATGTCGCAGAGGTCGGAGCCGGAACCGCCGTGGAAGACCAGGCGCATGTCCACACCGTGCTTGTCGCGCACCGCCTTCTGACCGTCGCGGAGAATCTTGGGCTCCAGCTTGACAGCACCGGGCTTGTACACACCGTGCACATTGCCGAAGGTGGCCGCCAGCATGAACTCACCCAGACCATTGAGGGTCTCGTAGGTCAGCAGCATATCCTCGGGAGAGGTGTAGAGCTTGGCCGCGTGAGCACCGCTGTTGTCCACGCCGTCCTCCTCGCCGCCGACGACGCCGATCTCGAGCTCGAGAACGATGCCGACCTCGGCGCACTCCTTGAGCACCTGCTGGGAAATCTTGAGGTTCTCAGCCATCGGCAGGGCAGAGGCATCGAGCATGTGGGAGTTGAAGAGCGGTCCCTGCCCGTTGGCAATGCGGCGCTTGGACTCGGCAAGCAGGGGACGCAGGAAGCTGTCCACCTTGTCGGCCTGGCAGTGGTCGGTGTGGAGAGCCACGAACACATCGTACTGCTCTGCAAGGCGATGCACCGCCTCAGCAATCACGATGGCGCCGATGGCGGAATCCTTGACCGCCGTGCCGGAGGCGAACTGACCGCCGCCGAGGGAAACCTGGATGATACCATCGGACTTAGCCTCGGCAAACGCCTTGAGGGCGCCGTTGATGACTTCGAGCGTGGTGACATTCACGGCGGGGTAGGCATAGCCCTTCTCCTTGGCCGTGTTGAGCATCTTGATGTACTGTTCTTGGGTGGGTACTGGCATGGTACGTGATGTTGTGGGTTGGAATGCAAATGGCACACGCGTTGGCGCGCACCGAATTCACGCGCCCATTGTAACGCTGCTGCCGCGCACAGGCAAGCGCAAAGTGGAGCCCCCGGGCGCACGGAGCGCATTTTGTCGCCCCCGCCGGGAGAGGGGTGTCCCGCCGGGGGCACCCAATGGGTGCGCCATGCATGCCGCAGCCTTTTGCGCAAATCGCGCTAAGGCCCTGAAACACAAAGGCTGCGGATCTTAATCCGCAGCCTTTTTCAGTACGGGGGATAGGACTTGAACCTACGACCTCCACCATGTCAAGGTGTTGCTCTACCAACTGAGCTACCTCCGCATGAGGACTGGGCAGGGATGGATTCGAACCATCGAAAGCAAACGCTAGCAGATTTACAGTCTGCCCCCTTTGACCGCTCGGGAACCTACCCATGTCTCTTGCAGGCTGCCGAAACAGCGTGCAGGAGGAATATACACAAACGGAAGCGGCGATGCAAGCCTTTTTTTCTCGTCTGTGCGTTTTTTTCGGGTGCGGGGGCTGTTTCAGACCGCTTTGCGGGCATTTCGCAGGGCGATGATGAGAAAACTCAGGCCGATGAGCGCGATGAGCAGGCTGAGCCACTGCCCCTGTGTGATGCCGCACCACACCCCGGCATCGGGCTCCTTGTAGCATTCGCAGACAATGCGTGCGGCCGCGTAGAGGAAGGCGAACAAGGACGAGAAGATGCCGGCGGGCGCCTTGCGCCATGTCAGGCGCAGCGTGAGCAGCACCGCGAAAATCAGCAGCCCCTCGCCCAGCGCCTCAAAGAGCTGCGAGGGGTAGCGCGCCGGGATGTATTCCGCCAGCGCCTGCAGGGCGGCCGGGTGCTCGCGGCACAGCTGCATCAGGGCATCCCAGTAGTCCTGCCCCGACTGCATGTAGGCCGAGACCTGCACGCCGGCTGCCTGTTCGGCAGCGCTGTGTGCGCGGTACAGCAGGTCGCCGGGAGCGGTTCGCAGCTCCGTGGGGAACTTGACGGCGCACCATGAATCGGTGATTTTTCCCCACAGCTCGCCGTTGATGAAATTGGCCACGCGCCCGAAGAACAGGCCGATGGGGCTGACAATGGCCAAACCGTCGACAATCTGCGCCGCAGAATAGCGGTGGCGTTTCGCCCACCAGCAGGCCGTCAGCAGGACGGCGATGATGCCGCCGTGGGAGGCCATGCCCCCCTCCCACACGCGAAAGACCCACAGCGGGTCATGCAGAAAACCGCTGAGTCCCTGTTCGGGCAGCCAGTAAAAGAAGAATTCGCCCAGCCGACCGCCGCAGATGACCCCCACGAGGCAGACCAAGGTGATGAAATCGCCGAGTTTTTCGGGCGGTACGCAGTAGAGATGGCGGCGCGACAGCAGCAGCAGCACCCAATAGCCCAGCGCAAAGCCTGCCACATAGGCCAGCCCGTACCAGCGGAGAGCCAGGGGAAGTCCCGTTCCGTCCAGGTGGACAATGACGGGGTCGAGCGCGTGGATGTAGAGCAGGGCGGCAGGCATGGCCTCCCTTATAGCACAGCCCGACAGGCAGCGACAAGGCGAATTCGGCGTGCAGACACACAATGAGGCACGCATGCGCGCGAGCCGGCGCCAAAAAAAACAGAGAAAAAACAAGTTTCTTCTCGCCAAGCGACTGCCCATTGTGTATAAAGATAGCACACATCTGAATTTTTTTACCACCATGAACAAAAAGCTCCTCCCTCTTGCTGTGGCGGCCTTTTTCGGCTTGCCTGTAGCATCGGCACTCAATGCGGAATACGCAAATGTCTCGCTGGACGTGCAAGGCGGCAGCGATCTGAAGGTTGAGACGATTACTCCCCCGACGATGGGCTTCAGCGTGAAAGAGTCCAAGGGGAAGGGGTCGGAGAAGCTCGCTTCGTGGCAGTACATCACCATCCCGCTGAGGGTGAACGGCAAGTGCCGCGGCGACAAGAATCCCAACTTCGTCGGGGAGCTCAACGTGCATATTTACGCTGCGTTTGAGGGAGTCGGCAAGGATGCTGCGCCCGTTCTGCTGGACAAGGAGATTACCTACGTCGAGATTCCTCTGAGCGGCAAGTCCTCCGAAAATAAGGAGTGGATGGAGGGACTCATGAATGCGGGGATTTTCCTTTCCCCGGCCAATGCCAAGAAAATCCTCGGCGATGATAGGGAAAAAATCGAGCTCAAGGACAAGCTGATTGCCGTTGCCGTCGAGGCTTCTTTTGAGGGTTCCAACTGCATGCACCCCAAGAAGGAGCCGTTCTACATCGTCAGCACGAAGTACAAGCAGAAGCTCAACGGTGTCTGGTGGAAGAAGAGTAGCGCCAACAAGCAGAATGCCGAGTTGTTGGCCATTTCCGAGACGCCCTTTGCTCCGTTCTATGCCCCCACGTTCCCGCCGACCAAGCCTCTTTACGGACCGGCAGACACCGCTGCTGCCGGTGGTTCTTCGGCGATGGGTGAGGTGAGTGATGCCTCCGATAGCACGGGCGATACGCCGACCGATGGTATGCCCAAGGAGAAGAAATCCAAGAAGAAAGCCAAGTAAAATCTTTCGGCGCCCTCCCGGCAGGGGAGGGGCTGTGTTGTTCCATTTTCATCAAC
>JBJEVL010000281.1:0-1595 GCA_051884335.1 Akkermansia sp.
GGATTACCTGGGCGACGGCAAGGGCGAGCTCGGCGTCAAGAATGTCAGCGAGAAGCTGGCGGCACACCGCAAGCAGCTCGAGCTGCTCAAGCAGGCGGGCAGCGCCTCCGGTGCCGAAAAAGCAAAACTGCTCTCCGATGCCTGCGATTTGGGCATCAAGGCTCCCGAGGGGATTGTGGACGAGATTGCCGCCGCCGACCCCGAGGACACGAGCGGCTGCGTACGCCGCCAGCAGTTCGATGCCCTGCAGTTCATGTACAAGCTGCTGGGCACCGCCGACGGCTTCCTGCCCAAGGACTATGTGTGTGACCTGCCGGAGGTGACTAAGGCCTGCAACGCCATCGCCAACGACAAGGCTTACAAGAACCGCGACCGTCAGGCAGCGCTCGCCTTCCTCATCGGTGCCAGCCGCCGCAACTTCGTCTCGGGCGCTCCGCTGAAGAACCTCATCAACCGCGCCGCCAAGATCGATAAAACGACCGATTTCGGCATTCTCATGCCCTCGCTGATTGAGGACTGGGGCAACAGCCGCCAGAAGATGACGGCGGAGGATCGCAAGCGCCTCAAGGCGCAGAAGGATGCCGCCAAGCAGAAGATCAAGGAGAACAAGAAGGCGCAGAAGGAGAAGAACACCCGCAACAAGAAGGCGGATCGCAACACCACCATCGAATGAGTTTTTCGCTCTCGGATGACGGGTGCGCCGGCGGTGGTTCCGCGCCTGCCGGGTGCCTCCCGGGCTCGGGCGATGCGCGCCCCGGCGGAGGCGGCTCCGTGCCTGCCGCAGGGCTTCTGCCTGCGGACGATGCGCGCAGTCCCCTGTGCGCCGCGCTGGTGCAGTACGCGGCTCGCCACCCCGAGCGGCGCGACTGTGCCGGTGCCGTGCGGCGCTTTGTCCTCAGCACGCCGGACTGCTTCCTCCGCCGCCACACCGCGGGGCACATCACCGCCTCGGCGCTGCTGCTTAACCCGGCGGGCGACAAGGCGCTGCTCACCCTGCACCGCAAGCTGGGGCGCTGGCTGCAGCTCGGCGGTCATGCGGACGGCGAGCCCTGCCCCCTGCGCACCGCCCTGCGCGAGGCCGAGGAGGAGAGCGGTATCACCGGCTGCCGCCCCCTGAGTTGCGACATTTTCGATGTCGACATCCACGACATCCCCGCCCGCCCCGGAGAACCCGCCCACAAGCACTACGACATCCGCTTCCTGTTGCAGGCGCCGCACGAGGACTTCCGCACAAACGCCGCCGAATCCGTTGCCCTCGCCTGGTGGGACATCGACACGCTCTGCCGCCGCAGCGAGCTGTTTGATGAGGCGGTTCGCCGCCTCGCCTGCCGGTGGCGGGCGCGCTCCGGCGCATCCTGAGCGGCGGCTCTCCGTGCGCCGGCACCAACGGTGCGTTTGTCCTTCCGTCAGGGACGCGGCACGTTCACACCATCCGGCTCGGAACCGGATGCGCGGATCCGGAAGATATCCTTGGCAAACCGATATTCCGTTTGAACGACATGCTCATTCATGATGAGCATGCCGTGTTCCTCCGGCAGCATGATCGCTTCTACCTCTCAGAGATCACCGTATGGTGTGCAGAAGAGGGGCGTCAT
>JBJEVL010000282.1:0-6277 GCA_051884335.1 Akkermansia sp.
ACACGCGCTCCTGCAGCGCCTGCACCCGGGGCTCCAGCTCCGCCAGCTCGGCAGCAGCCAACTCCGCCAGCACCGGGTCCTCATCGCCCAGCAGGCTGCGATTCTCCAGCAGCTGACGCTGCGCCTGCTCCCACTGCTCCCAATCCGCCAACAGCTCCTGAATGCGGCGGCGCTCGCGCAGCGCCTCCCCCGCGCGGCGGGCATCGACAAAAAAGTCCGGCAGCGCCATCATTTGCTCCAGCTCGGCCAAGCGCGCGCGGCGTTTCTCAATCAGCGGAGCATAATCCATAGACGAAGCGGGACGGGCAAGGAAACAACAGCGCGCAGAACCAAAGGAAAAATAGTCTCGCCTGGATTCGAACCAAGACTAAGGGAATCAAAATCCCTGGTGCTAACCATTACACTACGAGACCACGCAGGTGCCGCCGAAGCAGCGCGGCGTTTATAGCACAGCCGCCGCGAGCGTGCAAGACTAAACTGAAGCGCCGTCCCACTTTTTCGCGCGCGAGCGCCACCGCAGGTACGCGCGACCGCCGCTTCCCCGGCGGGCAGCGGCGGTCGGAACAGGCGCAGAACGCCGGGCTTACTTGGCAAAAGTATCGCCGCAGGGGCAATCGCCGAGCACCCAGCGCGCCTTGCCGCTCTCGGCGATGTGCACCAGCGCGTGGTAGGTGTCCTCCGCGTCCGTGCCCAGCTTAGCCGCCACCTCGGCCGCCGTGGTCGGCGTTGCCGTCAGCGCGCCCTCGGCCGCCGCCAGCAGCTTGAGGAAGGCGTTGGCGGCGAGCTTGCCGGCCTGCACGCCCGGCTGGTGGTAGGCGTTGATGTGGATGAGCGAGGCGTAGAAGCTCACGGCGCGCTCAAAGAGCGCGATGAGCATGCCCAGCGTGTAGGCATTCACCGTGGGGATGGAGATGGTGATGCTGCTGCGCCCGCTCTCGGCCAGCGCCTTGCGCGTGCCGCGCAGGAAGCCCTGCAGGTAGTCGCCCGCCGTGAAGCCCGGCTCCACCTGCACGCTGTCGCTCGGGGGCTGGCGCACCTCGATGAAGGTGACGAAGAAATTGTTGAGCCCGTCGCGCAGCTGCTGCACATAGGCGTGCTGGTCGGTCGAGCCTTTGTTGCCGTAGACGGAGATACCCTGGTGCACCGGCTTGCCGTCGAGGTCGAGCTCCTTACCCAGCGACTCCATGATCAGCTGCTGGAGGTACTTGGAGAACAACACGAGGCTGTCCTTGTAGGGCAGCACCACCATGTCCTTCTTCCCGTGCCCCTCGCCCGCAGCGTACCAGGCGAGCGCGAGCTTCATGGCGGCGTTGACCGCCGTGTCGGGGATGCGGGTCTTGGCATCCATGTCCGCCGCGCCCTTCAGCAGGCTGTCGATATCCGCCCCCTGCAGCGAGGCCGGTACCAGCCCGACCACACTCGTCTCCGAGGTGCGACCGCCCACCCAGTCCTCCATCGGGAAGCGCTTGACCCAGCCCTCGGCCACGGCCACCTTGTCGAGCTTGGAGCCCACGCCCGTGACCGCCACCGCCTGCTTGGCAAAGGAAAGCCCCTTGCGGCGGAAGTAGTCCTGCGCGCAGACCATGCCGTTGCGCGTCTCGGGCGTGCCGCCCGACTTGGAGATGACCACAGCGAGCGTCTCCGCCAAGGGCAGCGCGTCAAGCACGCGGTACATGCCGTCGGGATCGGTGTTGTCGAGGAAGGCCATGCGCAGCCCCGCCCCGGGAAGCGCATCCGCCACGAGCTCCGGGCCGAGCGCGGAACCGCCGATGCCGATGACCAGGCAGGTGCTGTAGGGCTTGCCGTTGGGCGCGGTGAGGCGCCCGCTCAGCACCTCGGCGGCAAAGGCCTTGATGTCCGCGAGGGGGCCGTCGATTTTCGCCCGCAGCTCGGCGGTGGGCGCCAGCGCGCTGTTGCGCAGCCAGTAGTGCCCGACCATGCGCTGCTCATCGGGGTTGGCGATGGCGCCGCCCTCCAGCGCCGCGATGTCGGCATAGGCGCGGTCGATGAGCGGCTGCATCTCCACCAAGAAATCGTGAGTGAGCGGGAGCTTAGAAAAGTCCAAAGAAATACCCATCTCGGGGTAACGCAGAAGCTGCTGAGCGTAGGTCTTCATAGCGCAGCGGATTATAACGCGGGGACAGCGGGCATTCAAGAGCGAATCGCGGCAACGCTCACAGGGGGATGTGCGTCTCGGGACAGCGCAGCAGCTCGGGCTCGGGGCGCGGCAGCATGAGCAGGAAGAACGAGAACAGCCCCAAACGGCCCACCAACATGTTGAGCATGATCATGCCCTTGCCCGCCGTGCTGAGCCCCGCCGTCACCCCCACAGACAGGCCGCAGGTGGCAAAGGAGGAAATCGTCTCAAACAGCAGGCTCAGGCAGTCCTGACCCCGTCCGTTTTCCACGGCGCAGAGCAGCAGAAAGAGCAGCAGGTTCCACCCCAGCGCCAGCGCGATGCTGCACACGGCGCGATCCACATTGCTGCGGGCAATGCGGCGGTGGTGCAGGACGACATCGCGCTGCCCCGCCAGGATGCGCCGCAGCTCCATGATCGCCAGCGCCACCGCCCCCGTCATCACGCCGCCGGAGGTTGCTCCGGGGTTGCCGCCGATGAACATCAGCAGGCAGATGAGCATGAGGTAGAGCGGACCGAGGTCGGCAAAGGAGCTGATGTTGAAGCCCGAGGTGCGCGCGGAGATGCCGTTGTAGAAGGCCTCGGCAAGGCTGAATCCGTGGGGGTTCTGCCCCGGCAGCAGCGAGACAAGCGCGAGCAGCAGAGTGCCCGAGAGCACCATGACGACGGTCATGCGCAGCGACAGCCAGGTCGCCGTGCTCCACTGCGGGCGGGGGCGTTTGCCCCGCAAGCGCTGCCACAGGCGCTCCCCCGCCTCGCGGTAGACGGCAAAGCCAAAACTGCCGCCCGCCATCATCAGCAGCATGCAAGCGTGGCCGCCCCACAGGGGACAGATCCCCGGCGTAGCCATGTTGTCGGGGAAGAGGGTAATGCCCGCATTGCAGAAACCCGAGACGGCGTGAAAGATGCTGAACCACAGCAACTGCCCCTGCGGCACGGCGGGGCAGTCCCGCCACGCGTGGTACAGCCCGGCAGCACCCACCACCTCGAACAGGAGGGTGACCAGCACCATGTGCGCCACGATGCGGGGAGCTTCGTTCAGGCGCGCGCTGTCCACCACCTGCGCCAGCTCCGCGCGATCGCGCAGGCTGAGCCCCGAGCCGATGAGCAGCGCCACAAAGTAGCTGAAAGTCATCACCCCCAGCGCGCCGCACTGCATGAGCAGCAGCAGAATGAGCTGACCGAAACCGGTCATGCCGCCCGCGACATCCACGGGCGAAAGCCCCGTCACCGTGGTGGCGCTGGTGCTCAGGAAGAGCGCATCGACGGGGGAGAGCGGTCGCCGCGTGGCTCCGGGCGTCATCAACAGCGCCGCGCCCAAGAGAATCAGCCCCGCGAGCGAGAGAAAGAACACCATCGGCACGGGGCGGGAGTCGCCGCCCAAACGGCGGTGGCTCTGTACCCACTTCTCGCGCAGGAGCGCCAGCGAGCGCACAAAGGGCACCAGCACCAACAGCTGGCAGGGCTCCGCCCAACCACTCCGCACGCTCCATCCCACCACACAGGCAGACGGCAACACCCAAGCCACCAAGGGCACCCACGGGCAGCGCGCGCGGGCGTTCCGCAGCGCACTGAGCAGCACGCAAGCTGCATAGCCCCACGACAGATATGCCGCCGCCTGCCGCCACAGCGACTCAAGCGCAGGGGGAAACGACCCACGCCAGCCCCACAGCCCCATCACCAACAGGAAGATGAGGAAACCCATGACCATCTCCGACCGCGACCGGCGGGAGAGTTCCGGCGAGTGCAGCAACATGTGCCGCCGAGTGTACACCCGCCCCCTTCCCCTGTCAACCCCCGCTCAAAACGCCCCTCCTCCCCTCTACTCGGCGTAGGGGCGGTAGTAGAGGCGCCTCTGCCGCCCGTCGAGCCACAGCTCCCAGCGGCGCAGGAAACCGCAGCCGAGGATGATGTCGGGGTAGTCCGGGCAAAAACTCTCGCAAACGAGCACATTGCGCCACCGGAAGTTCCCCAGCCGGAAGGAGCGTACGCGGGCGCACTCGGCCACAAAGGCACCGCCCGCGGCGGGGCTCTCGCCGTAGTAACAGTGAATCGCGTGCGGCGGCAGGCTCTCCGCCACCTGCTTCCACAAGTCGGGGGGCAGGTAGATGTCGTGGGGAGCGCCGGTATCGAGCATGCAGGCACCCACCCCGGGGATGAGCGGGGCGGCGTGCGCTCTCGGCGCCAGCGCCAGACTCTCCCACTGCTGCTGCACCTCACGGGGGACGGCATCGGCAAACTCGTGCCGGCCGCGCGCCCAATCCAAATGCCAGGGGCGGCACCCCAGCACGGGCCAGCCCAACAGCCCATCCATGGGGGCATGCGCCGCGAGAGCCACATAGCAGGGAGCCACGGGCGTTTGCTGCCCCACGCGGATGGGCACGGCGCAGGGCTGCACGGCGGCATCCGTCTGCGGGGGTGAGCCCAGAGCATCCGCCGCCTCCGGGAAGAGCACGGCGGGCAGTTCGGAGCCGCTGTCGGCGCCCATGCGCAGCTCGCGCTCCCCGCTCCACGCACGCACATAGGGCAGCACGCCGGGAATGGGCACCGCCTCCAGCGGCACGGGGCGCGTCGTCTCGCTGCAAGCCGTCAGCAGCAACAGGGGCAGCACAATCGCTCTCACCCCGTTGAGATGCCCGCCGCCGCCTCAGCCCTCAAAACCGGATGGATTCCGCCCGGGAGCCCGACGCCGGACGCGGAAGCGTTCCGAAGCGACACAATTTGCACTTTTCGCCGCGAAGTACGCTGTGCTATAGTGGGCGCATGCAGCATCGGATTCATCGCTGTGCCAACGGGCTGACGGCGCTTGTCGCGCCGCAGCGCGACCTGCCTCTCGTCTCGCTCCAGGTATGGGTGGAGACGGGCTCGGCGCAGGAGGGAGAATGGGCGGGCTCAGGGCTCTCGCACCTGCTCGAACACATGGTGTTCAAAGGAACCGAGCGGTTCTCGGGGCTCGAACTCAACGAGCGGGTACCCGCGCTGGGCGGTCTGTGGAATGCCTACACCTCCACCGATCGCACGGTGTTCTACATCGACGGCCCCTCGACTTCCTGGCGCGAATTTTTGGAGCTGCTGGTGCAGCTCTGCCTGCACCCGACCTTCCCGCGCGAGGAGTTTGAGCGCGAGCGCGAGGTCATCCGCCGCGAGATGGCGATGTGCGATGACGACCCGCAGGATGTGGCCTACAACACCCTCATCAGCACGCTCTACCGCCGCCACCCGCGCCGCCTGCCCGTCATCGGCGAGCGCGCGGCCTTCGATGCACTGCGCTACGAGGACATGGTGGCCTACCACCGGCGGCGCTACGCCCCCTCGAACATCTTTATCTGCGCAGCGGGCGATGTGGAGCCGGAGGCGTTTTTCGCAGCGCTGGAGGCGGCGGTGGCCGATGTCGCGCCGCGGGCGGTGCCGGAGTCGACCCTGCCGATCGAGCCGCGCCAGTGGGGTCCGCGCCTGTGCCGCCGCAGCTTTGCGCAGCCGACGAGCACGTTGATGCTGGCGTGGCGGATTCCCCCCAGCGATTCGGCGGATGCGGCTCCGCTGGCGCTGCTGGTGTCGCTGCTGGGCGAGGGTCGCTCGGCATGGCTCTACAAGCACCTGCACGATGAGTTAGGGCTCGTGCACGATGTGAGCGTGTTTGCGCTGCCCGAGGCGCGCTCGGAGGGCGCCCTGGTGGTGGAGCTCGATGTGGAGCGGGAGCGCCGCGATGCGGCGCGCCGCGAGCTGCTGGCCTTCATGGAGTCGCTGACCCGCGCCGAGTGGGGCCGGGCGCGGCAGCGCACGCGGCGGCAAATGCGCACGGCACGCCTGCGCACGCTGTCCACCGTGCAGGGCATGGCGACGGCGCTGGGCATGTCGTGGCACCTGACGCGCAATGCCGATTGTGCGGAGGAGTGGGAGGCGGCGCTCGATGCGGTGACAGATGCGGATTTGCAGCGGGTGGCGGCCGCTTACCTGACGCCGCAGCGCCTGACGGAGGTCAGCATTGACCCCCTGCAGCCTGCCGGGGAGGAGGCGCCCGCCGCCGAGCATACGCCCGCCGCAGCGGCGAGCGACTGCCGGGTGCTGCCGAACGGCTTGCGGCTGGTGACGCGGGCGGATGCTCGCGTGCCGATGGTGGCGCTCACCTTTTGCTGCGCG
>JBJEVL010000283.1:0-6275 GCA_051884335.1 Akkermansia sp.
AGGACATATGATTCTCAGTCATAGAACCGCGGTTCGAATCCGCGTGGGGATGCTCCCGAGAGCCTCGCGATGCTGAGTCGCGGGGCTCTTTGTTGCCCGGGTGTTGCGGAGAATGCCAAGTTTTTTTTGCGGAAAAAACAAAACTTGCTTGCCTTGGGGGGTGAATGTGCTTAAATAGAGATTGTCAATCACGCATCACCTGAATTCTATGAAAACAACGATCACACGTATCGGTGCCCGTGCCCTCTCCCTCGGGATGACGGCTATGTTCGCTCTGTCCGCCTCGGCCTTTGCTCAGGATGAGGCTGCTGCCGGCGGCGCGCAGCAGAAGACCATGCTTGACAAGTGGGTCATTGACGGCGGTTGGACGATGATTCCTCTGGTTGTGCTGCTGGCGCTGACTCTGTTCCTCGTCTTTATCTGCATGGCGCAGCTCAACAAGAACAAGTTTGCCCCCGCTGCGCTCAGGGATGAGCTCATCGCGCTGATGAACGAGTGCCGCGTGCAGTCCGCCATCAAGCTCGCCACGGAGAGCCCCACCTACCTCGGTCGTCTGGTGGCCTACGCGCTGCCCAACATTGATGCCAACCGCCCCGAGGATCTCGGCAAGGACGGCATTGAGGACGCCATCGCGGACTTCACCAACAACGAGCGCCCGCAGATGATGCGCTTCGTCGACATGCTGGCGCTTTCCGGCTCCATTGCTCCGTCCATCGGTCTGTTCGGTACGGTGCAGGGCATGGTGGGCGCATTCGCCATTTTGGCTGAATCCGGCCAGGCCGACCCCGCCCAGCTCGCCGGCTCCATTTCGGTGGCTCTGCTCACGACCTTCTGGGGACTGATCATCTCCATTATCGCCCTGCCGGCCTTCTTCTTCCTCAAGAAGACCGCCCAGAGCCGCGAGGCTGACTGCGTGAACGCCATCGAGGAGATGGTCAACACCTCCATCAACGTCATCAACGCCGAGGCTCAGCTTGCCCGTATCCCCGAGGGCTTGGACGGCGGCGATGAGGAAGAGGCTGAGGAGGAAGTCTACGAAGAAGAGGGCGAGCAGACCGAGGCCTGAGTCTGTCGTTCCGGTGGGCCTGCCCCTTTTTGCCGGGTGATGCTTGGCAGGGGCAGGCGACATCCTAACCTGTTTCCGTTCACATGGGTAAAAAAGTAAAACCACAAGAAGAGGTCAAGGGCGATGTCAACATGTCTCCCATGATTGACTGCTGCTTCCTGTTGCTGATTTTCTTCGTTGTGAATGCAACGGCGCTGACGGTCTCCAAGGATCCGAGCGTGAACATGCCGGGTGCGGTTTCCTGCTCCGACCTCAAGGACGCCAACGGCTGTATCGTGGTCAACATCTTTGCCGACACGGACAAGATGTCTGCGAACGCGCTGGCTCTGTACAACAAGCATTATCCCGCCGGCACGGTCTTCGGCGTTTCCGACGGCACCAAGGACACGGGGTACAGCATCGACCAAACGCAGCCGCTGACCGAATTCATCACGAAGCAGAAGGAAATCATGAAGAGCCGCAATCTGGAGGAGAAGAACATCCGCATCTACCTCCGCGGTGACCAGGATACCCCGTGGGAGCGCACGGCGACCGTGATTCGCTGCGCCGCCGCCGCCGGGGTGACCAACATGGTTTTCGGCACGCTGCCGGCGCGCATGTGATGCCGCAATGCTAACCTCCACCTCTTTTCCAAGAATATGGCAAGACACAAGCAAATTGTGACCGAAGAGCAGGGCGATCCCGAGATGAACATCTCGTCGATGATTGACTGCTGCTTCCTGTTGCTCATCTACTTCCTCGTGGCGACCTCGCTCGTCAGCGAGAAGAAGCTCGATGTCAGTATCCCCGGCAACGCGGCCAGCGGCGGCACTCCGCCTCCCCTGGAGCCCGGGCGCATCACGGTCAAGGGCGATGGCTCCGTGCTCTGGAACGGCGATCTGCCGGTGGGCGTTCCCTATGACCCGAATGCCAAACCCGGCACTCCGGCCTATGCGGAGCAGCGCACGATGGAGCAGCTCGTCGAGGCCCTCAAGACGCTGCACGATCAGGCTCAGGCCGCAGACACCACCCCGATCGTGATGGTTACGGGCGACAACAATGCCCCGCACCAACGCATTGTGGACGTGATGGCTGCCTTGGCCGAGGCCGACATCCACACCGTCGGGTTGAACACTTCCTCCGAGTAACCCGACACTGACCCCGAAAAACGAGAGGGGAGCATGGCGGAGGCATTCCGTGGCTCCCCTCTTTTTTCGGAAAAATCCTTTTTCGTATCTCATCCCCCCATTTCCTCATATGTCCCGATATTTCACCACTGCCTCGGTTTTGGCTGCCATGGCGCTGACGGCGCCTGCGGTATGCCAGGCTGCCGCGATTGATCCTCAGGGGTCGCTGAAAGAGGTGCAGGCGCTTTCCGCTGCCGGTAAGGCAGAGGAGGCGGCGGCTCTCTGCGACAAAGTGATTCAGAAGTTCAGCGGCAAAGATGCTGTTTCGCAGCAGTTTAACTATGTGCTCCCCTACTACGCTTGGGAGAAGGCGCAGAGCTATTTCAAGGCGAAGGATTACGCCAAGGCCTATGAGGCCTACAAGGCCTTCTTCGAGGAGCCCCGCTGGAAGGATCCCGCCCTGCTGGCCAAGGCAAAGGAGGCTCTGCCCACCCAGCCCGAGGCCTTTGCGCCGTTCCTGACCTGGGCGGCATTCCAAATGGGCTACTGCCGCTTCATGGAGGCTGCCGCCGCCGAGCGCGAACAGGCCGGCCCCAAGTTCGAGGCGGCCATTGCCCCGCTGGAGCAGTATTTGGGCATGCTGCAGAAGAATCAGGTGAGCGCCACGGAGAAGAAGCAGCGCTTGGACGGTCAGGTGTGCTTCCTGCTGTTGCAGTGCTACATCCTCAAGTCCACCCCGGATTTCGAGAAGGCGAGTGAGTATCTCGAAAAGAGCCGCCGCGCTAAGGGCAAGGTGCCCGAGGAAATGGCCGTTGCCGGTCTGAACTCGATTTTGGCGGCAGCAACGGCGGATCCCAAGAACATCGGCTGGGTCGGCAAGCTCATCAACAGCAATATCTCCAGCTACAAGGTGGAGCCCGCGCGCATGGGGCGCAACGCCGCCAAGTACCTCAAGTACGGCACCTCCTCGGCGCAGCTCGTGAACCGTGCCCTCAAGGAGGGGAACATGGAGATCGCCGTGGATGCCTACAACTCGGCCAACACGCTCTTCGGCCTGATTCCCGATGTTCGGGAAGTCAGCTTCGATGCGGATAATCTGCTGCGCCGCCTCGGGAAGAAGGGCGCCTACTACAAGGGGACGCTCTCCGACCGCAACACGGGCGCCAAGCTCTCCGCCGACAGCCTGAGCAAGCTGTCCGAGACCTACAAGAAGCTCGACGAGGAGAAGCAGATGATGGAGGCTTTCTCCATGCTGTACAGCGCCAACATGGCGCTGACCTACGGCTCACCGCGCCTGGCCAAGGCGGGGTATCAGATCGTGTATGATCGCTACCGCGACTTGCAGATGCAGAGCAAGGACGAGGGGCTGAAGCCCATGCGCAACACCAACATCTTCCAGCTGGCGCAACTCTGCTACGCGACGGGGGATGAGGAATCCGGCGCCAACTTCGAGAAGATGCTCGAGGGCGAGGATGTGGGTGGCGACCGTTCCAAGAGCATGGCGTTCAACAAGATGCGCCGCCTGCTCAAGGAGCAGAAGTGGGAGGAGGTTCCCGCTTCGGCCGATGCGGTCATGAAGGCCTACATTGCGGATCCCTCCAACAAGTTCTACATCTCGGCTCAGTTTGCCGAGTTGGCTGCCTACTACAAGATGCAGGACTACGACAAGCTCATTCAGAGTGCGGAGACCTTCCTGCACGGCGATAACCTGAAGCCCGGCACGGAGAAGAACTCCCTGAAGCCGGAGGAGGTGCTGCACTACCAGTGCCAGGCTTACTACTTCCTGCTGGATGCGCACGTGAAGAAGGCATCCAAGGATCCCAAGGAGTACGACAAGGCTCTCGCGGTGTTCGATGAATACAAGGGCAAGATTACCTCCACGGACATCAAGGAGAACGAGCTCGGGCCGAATATGTACTTCACGGCGGGCGATGTGTACCTGAAGAAGGCCGCTGCCGAGTCGGACGAGGCTGCCGCCGAGGCGCTGCAGAAGAAGGCCATCGAGACCCTTTCCGTCGTGACGGCCAACTGGAAGGAAAGTCAGGTGTACCCGAACTGCGAGTTGCTGATTGCCAGCGTGATTGTGGCGGGCAAGGACGAGAGCATCAAGGATCAGGCGATTGCCGCCTTGGAGCGCTGCGCCGATGCAGCGCTGAAGTTGCAGGGCGGCAAGCAGACGGCGGCCAACGCCCTCTACTGGCTGGCTTCCTACACGCCGGAGATTGCCCGCGCCGGCGAGGACGATGCCGCCCGCGCCGCGCGTTGCAAGACCTACCGCGAGCGCTTCTGGAAGGAGGCGGACTACGAAGGGAACCCCTTTGCGCTGCAGGAGGTTTCGCTGGATTTGGGGACAGTCAGCACCAAGGAGGAGTTTGATGCGCAGATTGCCCACGCCCGCGAGATCATTGCCCGCGAGGCCACCTACGCCCACGAGCACAACCGCGCCAACCCCGAGCTGGAAAAGACCATCAACGGCTATGTCGCGGCCTATGTCGACGGCTCGAAGAAGTACGACGACAAGGAGTTGACGCTGGAAGAAAAGGCGGAGCACTTCAACAATTTCCCCGGCATCAAGCCCGAGGATAAGTATGCGCGCGCCATCTTCCGCATGGCTCTGATCGACTCGATGAACAAGGCGATGGCCGCCATCAAGGAGGATGGCGAGGCCAAGGTCGCCCTGCAAAACGACATCGAAAAGACCTTCCGCGAGATGACGGCGACCTTCAAGCCGGAGGATTTGACCGACTTCATCTGCGTCAACGTGGGCGATTATCTGGTCAACTATGTCGGCCGCTTCGAGGATCCCTCCACCAAGCAGGATGAAATCAACACGGCCGTGTCCTACTACGATGCGGTGATTGAGCGCAAGAAAGATGCCGAGCTCGTGCTGGCATCCCGCCTGGGCAAGGCCAATGCGCTGGCGTTCTCCAAGGATGCGTCGCAGCAGGCGACCGCCGCCGAGTTGTACACCGCCGTGGCCGCCTCGAATGATCCGAACGTCTCCGGACCGGCTCTGCACGGTCTGACCAAGCTGCACATGCGCGCCGGGAACTACGCCGAGGCCGTCGCCTCTGCGCGCAAGTTCATCGACAACCGCACCAATGTCCGCAACCGTCTCGCCGTGCTGATTCTGCTGGGCGAGGCCTACACCAAGAGCGGCAATGACAAGGATGCGCTTCTCACCTACATGAACATCTACAACCAAAACAAGGGGAGCATTCTCTACTCTGCTCCGGCTTGCAAGGCTATCATGGAGATTCTGTGGAAGCGCAACAACCCCGAGACGGGCGACCGCCTCAAGGGTACCTACAAACATTCCGACCACTGGACGGCATGGGACACGGGACAGAAATATGTGGATCTCATCGTCCGCAGCGGCATCGACAAGAAGATGCAGCCGGAGGAGCGCGATGAGTACAACAAGGTATTCAGTGCCGTCTCGACCTATGCCGCCGATGCCGGCGTGCAGCGCGAGGACAAGGCGAGCAAGGACTTCCAGCGTAAACTTCAGAAAAAATAACCTCACCTTTCATCTCAGCATATGAACAAACTTCATCTTATCGGGATGTCTGCGGCGCTGGTCGGTTCGCTGGCGGCAGCATCGGGGCAGGAAGCTGCGGCGGATGCCGGCAAGCTGCGTGCCTATGTGCAGTTGCCCTCGCAGAAGCCCCAGGAGCTGCTCTTGGATTCCTCGGATGGTGCTGACAAGTTCTACTACCTCCAAAAAGGGACGGATCAGCAGATGGAAATGAACGTGGGCTCCTGCCGCCTCTTCTACATCCAGACTCCGGCTGATTTGGCGCAGGCGCTCGCCACCTTCCGCGAGGGTAATCTGTCCGCAGCGCGCAAGCAGCTGGCCGCCGTCAAGACCAAGTACGCCAAGTACGCCGGTCTGCCCGGAAGCCCGGTGAGCATCGCCGCCCTCAACGAAATCACCGCCGCCGTTCGCATGCAGGATTGGGCGGAGGTCAACAAGCTGATTGCTGCCTTCCCCTCGCCGGACAGCCTGTCGGCGGCGGATCAGGCGCGACTCAAGGCTGCGGAAATCATCGCCGCCACGGACGACGCGCCCGACTCGCTGGATAAGCAGAAGCAGGCCATCG
>JBJEVL010000284.1:0-6266 GCA_051884335.1 Akkermansia sp.
ACGAACGGCCAGCCACCTAACGGATGGCGCTCCCGCCCCCTGCCCATACCCTCCCTGTGAAAACCGTCACCATGAGTGATGAAGAGTTGGTGAGGGGTGAAAACCTTTGAAACGTAGGCGTTTAGGCGCGAATGGAGGGTGAGGGAGATGGGTGGCGAAGTTTAGCAGAGAAAAGGGCAGGACTGTCGGGTATGTGAGGAAGTCAGATGCGTGAACGGTCAAAAAAAAGCCCCGCAGAAAAGCGGGGCGAATGAAAAAACGGCGGGGATTTAGCGGGGCGATAACGCGGACACGTTGTTGTTGATCGCGTAGTTTGAGGCGGATTGTCGCGCATCCTCAATGCGTGCAAAACGCCTAAGGCTGGCTGGGATCTCGCGCCGCGTTGGCTTTAACTTGCGCTGAGCGTCAGCGGCAACCCGTATGTAATACCTGACGGCAAATTCTCCGCTTTTGAGTTGCAGGATATCTGCCTCGAAGCATTTGCCCTTTAAGTTTTGGATAATGGTCATAATCAGCGATTGTCTACGTTGTTTCCTGGGGTGGGGAGGTTTGCGCGGCGGCGTGGTTTAACGGTGGGCGTTTCTACCACGTCCCCGTGGTAGAATGCCAGGCGCGGCGGCGGTGCTGTGGAGCGGCTGATGTGGACGCGGGCGGGGGCATCAATGCCCAAGGCCGCCGAGCCCTTTTTGTTGATGGCTCGCCCGCGATTTTCCAATGTCATGAGCAATTGCCGCAGCAGATCCGAAGATAATCCGGCGAGCATGGCATCAAGAGACATGTCCGGAGTCACCCAAGGGCGGCGGGCTTTACCCGCCACCACCTTGGCAACGTAGGCGCGGGGAAGCTCCCAATAACGCACCACATTGCGGATTTCGTAGATGAGAGCTTCCGCGTCACTCTGCGGCGTATTGTCCGCTTTTTGGGTGCCACCGTAACAGGCCGAGAACGCATTGAGCAGCGGCACATAATCCGTTTGGACAAGCTCGCGCCATGAGCTGCGCCCTCCGCAGTGCATGGCGGTGAATTCATGCCGCCATGCGATGTAGTCGCCAACAGGCAGCCCCATGCCTTGCAGGTGTTTGTAAGCGCGAGTGCTCACAGCCCCCAAGGTTGCAAGCTGTTTTTTGGAGAGGGTTTTCATGCGGTGGCGATGGATGCTCGGGTGATCACGCCGTTGGTGGGCTCGATGAAGAAATTGGTCTTAGTTTCCCAGCGCAATCCCAGGTCAGCGAGGGCTCCGGGGCCCAGGTCGGCTGCCTTGATGGCGGGAATGTTGATAGAGACTCTTGGCTCTTCGATGGTGAGGTATTCGCGCTTGCCATCGGCGAGGAGGCGAGCGGCAACATCGGCGAGCGTGCCCTGCATAGCTTTAAGGGCCGGCGCGGATGCTCGGTAGCCGAAAGTAGCCAGCGAGGAGTGACCGGAGCGGTTGCCATCATCAAACAGCTCGGATTGGTTGGCTGTTTTCTTGAGGTATTTCTGGAGTGCGCCCTGAAGATCTTTGAGCTCGGCTTTCAGGGTGTCCGTCACTGCCGAGTATTTGGCAGTTACGGCGTTTAGCTCGCGTTCCTGAGCAGCTTTCTGCTCGGTGATGGAGATCATCAGGGTGACGATTTTGTCAGCGACCTTGCGGGCGGTTTCGGCATTGTTGATTGTTGTGGTCATCATATTGATTTTGGTGGGTTGTGGAAGAAAGTGAATAGACTGTGCGCGCTTATTCCGGGCGCATGGAGCGCTGCGCGACAGGAGAAAGGGAATCAAGCGGGAGAAGCTCTTGACGCGCAGGAGAGCGGCGCTCTGCCTTGCGGTCAAGGATGGACATGAAGAGCATCCATGCGCCTTGTTCCGCGGCATGAGTTTTGAGCCAACGCATGAGGGCGAGCGGATCACAGACGACCACGCGGAAGCAGCTGTGCTGCTCGCTCTTGTACTGAATAGCCACCTCTGTGGGCTCGCTGCCGGCGGTGACGTAGATGCCGCGGCGATGCCATTGCAGGCGGCTGAAGATGTCTCCGAGCTGCTGAGCGGACGCGGCGCTTTTGGCGTTTGTCATGCTAACCCCCTCCCCATCCGGCAAAGCGCCGAATTGAAATGCTCTAAATCGACCGCGGCACCATTGAGGCGTGCCTCGGCCACGGCCAGGCGGACAATGGCCAACAGGGTGCCGAAACAGTTGTTCCTCGCGAGGGCGTGGACAGTGCGCTGGATGTCCGGAGTTGGGGCGGGCAAATTGTAAGCCTGCCAGATGAGCGCCACATCGTTCGTTGTGGGTTTTTCGGGAAGCAACTCCGAGAGTCCGCGCCGTTTGAGTTGGTCGAGCTGTCCGGCGTGCGGGCTGGCTGTGAATTTGGTGCCGTCCAAATCCGTGACTAGCAGCACCACGCCGCATCCGCTCAGGTCGTGCAATCGGCGCACAACATCCAGCGCGTCCGCCCCCTGTTGGCGGTCCAGCGCAAGATGCGCCTCGTCTACGATGATGAGATGTCTGGGCGAGAGCGCGGCGAGGACGGCGCGCTGGGTGTCAGCCATCGAGCGGCAAGCGCTGCCCGGCAATCGCAGGCCGGTGGCCAAGTAGCGCAGCATGTCAGAGATGGTGGGCTTCGGCAGCAGCTCTACCAGGATGGTAGTCTCCGGGTAGCGCTGGCGATAGGCTCGCGCAGCGGTCGTTTTGCCGATTTGCGAGACTCCGATCACCATATTGATGAGCCCGGCAGCTTTGGCGCAGTCAAAGGCATTCCACACCCGCTGCATGATTTCGGTGGGGATGTACTGCGTAGATCCCGAAAAAGCCGCGCTTGCGCGGGCGGTGATGCGCTGGCGCTGCTCGGAGAGCTTGGCAAGCTGACGGGTGGCGTTGCCATCGTAGCTGCCGCGAATCAGGCCGCGCAGCACTTTTTCGGAAAGTCCCAGCTGGCGCTCTGCCTCGTTGAGACTGCCGCCGATGGATGGCAAGAATTCATCTTTGAGCCACAGGACGGCGGGGTGTGTGGTGGTGGTGGTTGCGTTTGTCATGGTGTCAATGGGTTAGGGAAGAAAGGTGGGGGCCTCGTAGCTTCCGGGCAGCGCCTCGTAGTCATCGGCAGCGCAGAGCGGTTGCGGCAGGGTGGCGGCAGCGCGGCGGCGGGACTTCCGCAGTTGTGCGGCATCCAGGCGACCAAGGGCATCCAGTGGCTTGCCGTCCAACACGGCGGCATTGTGGGCGGCAATGAGGCTCTGCTCGGCGGTGTCTTGTGCCACGATGATGCGGGCGGCTTCCAGTCGCTCTGCCAGCCGATGCTGCACGCGTCCCATTTGCCGAGCCTTGGCGGCTTCATCCACAATGGGCACGCGCTGGGAGAGGATGGCTGCGCCCAGCACTGTGCCCCGCGCATCGAGCACATAACAGCCTTGCCCGAAGGGATTGAAGATGTAGTAAAAATCCTGCCCTGCCGGCAACTCCCGCTCAAATCCTTGGGCTGTGATGACGCAGGCTTCATAGATCAATTCTTCATGCCACACGCGGCGATTGTGCAGGCGGAAATGTCCTCCCTTAATCTGTGGGAGCGGCTGCGGTTTGTGCTCGATGAGCAGCTCCACCACCTGCGCCGGCGTGAAGCGGATCAGCTCATTTTGCGGATCCGCAAGGCTCATGTCCCAAGCCTCTTGCGGGCTCATGTTGCGCTGGCGCAGCAAGCGGGGCTCTTGGGCAGCGGCAGCCCTGGCGGCTTCGGCTGCGGCGGGGAGCATGGCGTGGAACGGTGTCCAGTTCGTGCGACCGTCCGCAGAGTATTCCAACACGGTGAAGCCGCATGCTGCCCAGTCTGATAGATCATGATCTGTGCGATTATTGATAGAGCCCACCACCTGCACCAGCATGGTGGTGACATCGGCCAGGGAGGGCACAAAATTGATCAGCAACTCGCGCATGTCAGCTGGAAGAATTGCGGCCTGTTTCAAGATCTTCTTGGCCTGTTCGCGGATGCCGTGCAGCGCCTCGGGCTCTTTGCGGTCATGCCCGGTGTAGGTGATGACGGCATCCAAACGGTTGCGCTGCAATCCGTGCCACTCCTCCAGCATCGCCTTGCGGCGCGGGTTGCCGGCGCCTCTGCCGCCGTAGATGCTGCCCGGCTGCGCCTTGCCTTGGATGCTGCCTTCTTCCACGCGGACAAGGCCACCGGTCATCCGGAAAAGCTTGTCTTTGAGGGCATCGGAAATGTGCGCCGTGCCGTGCTCCATCACCAGCACGGTGCCGCGGCGGCTGTAGCCAACGTTGTCCAGAAAATCGCAGAGCACGAAGACCATCTCGTCTGCATTAAGCCCCACGCTGTGCCCGTCTTGCTTGTCGGTGCGCAATTTCGTTCCCCAGCAAAGCCGCTTTCCGGTGAAGGCATCCAGACAGCCCAGCTGGAGAGGGCGGCCGATTTGGATCTTACCCGCCGCATCATAGCCGGTCGCCTCTAAATCCAGCCACACGTCATCAAAATAGACTTCGCAGCAGGGCCAGCCGCCCCGGCGCGTGGTGAAGAGCTGCGGCAGCTCGTTGTAGGCGGCGCGGATGCCTTCGCGCACGATTTTGAGCGTGCGCGCCTTGGGTAGACAGCGGAGCAGATTCTCCATGCTCCACCCCGCCGGGCGCGCCATGTTGCGGCGGTAGTTCCTGCCTTCATAACCGGGAATGGGCTTGCCGTCATCCCATTGCTGCCAGAGCTCATGAATGGCAGAGGTGGCGCACGCCTTGTGCCGCGAAAAGAGCAAGGCCAGATGCGCGCGGAAAGTCCGCTGCGCGGTGCGCGCCTGTTTGCGGTTGGCTGCCACGGTGCGGGTGTCCAGAAAACACTGCCAGCAGCCGGGCTGCGTCACCTTGCGGCCTTGCTTGTCCTTCTTGCCGCCCTTCCAAGCGTAGTAATAGCGCTCCATCGTTTTGGCGCTCACGGGACGCGAGGATGGGCATTCCCCGCCGTCCGCCCGCCGCAAGCCCGCCACTTCTTGCGTGACGGCTGCGGCGGCTTCGGCAAAGCATCGCGTGGGCGAGACCTGCGCATCCAGCCACTTGCAAGCCCCCATGAGCGCGCGGATGCGGGTAGCTTCCGGGAGAGGCAGGTCGTGCAAAGCCAAGGACGGGTCAAAAAGCGATGGCATGGCGGCGGCGTGGGTAAAAGGTTGAACGTTCAGGCGGGCAGCCCCGGCAAGTCCGGCTGGGTTTTGGCGGCGCGCAGGCGGCGCGCCGCCTGCTCCAAGCGCTGCGCCTGCTCCTCGCGGTCTGCATCGGTGGTGTACATGCAAACCCGGTCGATATAGGTGTCGATGCAGGACAGGAACCCCAAAAATTCTGTTTTGTGCTGCGCCCGCTGCGCTTCCCAGCCGACAAAGAGCGGCTGACCTGCCGCCACCTCGGCGCTCACCTTCTCGCCGGCGGTGGGCGGCGCGGGCGGGAAGAGGTTGAGCAGCTCTTGCCGCATGCTGTCCGCCGTCAGGTAGGGACCGAACAAGCGCAGAGAATCATCCTCGCCGAAGGCTCCCGCCATGAGAGCCTGCACATGCTCCGCGATGATGCGCTCCAAGCTTTCGGGCGTGTAGCCGCCGCCCTGAATCATGCGGGCGCGCACGCCTTCAAAAATCTTTCGGCACTTATTGCCGTGCTCATATGAAAAATTGAACGAGCAGCCGCCGGCGAGCTTCACGGCCTTGGTGCCGGCTTTGAAGTAATTTTTGAACAGCGTTTTGATGCTCACGCCCTTGGCGGCAGCGAGCTGATAAACCTGTTGTACGCAGGCACCCACCAAGCAGGAATAGGCCAAGTGAGCCCGCCCGGCGCGAACCAAAGCCTCTTCGGCCGCGGCGCGCGAGCTGTTGGCGTTGTTGGCCAGTTGCACCAGGTGCATGAGCGGTGCCGCGGCATCGCCGGGGGCGCAGGCGGGTGCTGCAAGGGACATGGTCGGGGCGAAGGTGGGCGCGGCGTAAGCGTCTGCCAGGCTGATATTGTTTGCGTTTGTCATGGTTTGTGTGTGGGCTCTTCGAGGTTGTAATAACGAGCAATGAGGCGGCAGAGCTCCGCATCCGCGCCAATGCTCAGGGAGATGGTATGGAGCCCGCGGCGCAACAGCCGCCGGGCAGCCGCCGGGTGCAACCCCAGCAGCAGCGCCACGCTGGCAAGGGACAGCTCCGCCGTGGGCGGAAACTCCCGCCCCAGCCGGCTCTCCGGGCAGCAGCGCAGCTCCCGGATGATGGCCAGCTCCTCGGCGGAAAAACTGTCACCTGCGTGGCTCATGATGGGGGGTGTCAGGCAA
>JBJEVL010000285.1:0-6232 GCA_051884335.1 Akkermansia sp.
TGTTGATTTTATGACATTATAACGCGTCATATTCCCCAATGCGTTTGCCCTGTGCTCGGAGAAGCCGCGTGCCGGGACGCGCCCGCGCTGTCAGCGATGCGGCGTGCGCTCGCGCACGAACAGGTAGAGCAGGTAGAAGAGCGCCAGCGCCGGAAGTTGCAGGGCGAGGTAGTACCAGGGGGCGGGACCGGCGTAGTCCAGCAGGGTGCCGGGCACGGGCGGGTGCAGGGTGAAGCCGTAGTTGGTGCCCAGCAGCAGGTTGAGGGGGTGGACGGCGAGCAGGTACACATCGCCCACGGCGAGGGTGATGAGCGGGTCGCAGCGGCGCGCGCGCCAGCCCAAGGCAAGCGGGAGCGCCGCCGCGGCGATGAGCAGCGCCCCGTGCGTGGCGAAGAAAAACAGGTAGCGCAGCGAAAAGGCGCCGGCATCCAGCGCCGGGGTGATGAGCGCCTGAATGCTCGCCGTCATCACGCTGAAAAACACCGCGCCGCAGAGCAGGGGGCTGCGCTGCCACAGCGCGGCTGCCGCCAGCAGCATCGCCACGGAGCAGTAGTGCAGGGGCAAGCCATCGGGGTAGAGCGGGTAGCTGCGCGAGCCGGCGCGCCAGAGAATCTCCCCCGCCCAGAGCAGCAGCAAGACCATGGCGAGCCCGCGGGCAAAGACCCGGCGCTGCGGCAGGGGGCGGCGGCGCGCCGCCAGGATGAAGAGCGCGCCGAGCAGCACGATGGCGAGCAGCGCCCCGAGGTGGTCGGCGCTCAGGCGGACAAAGGCGGAGGCGAGGGCGGGGAACATGGTCGGAGTCATCAGTAGCCGCCGTCATCATCGCCCTCTCGGTGCCAGTGGCGGGCGAGGTGGGCACAGGTCATGAGCTGCACCTGGTGGAAAATCATCAGGGGCAACAGCAGGTTGTTGTCGAGTGTGCCGAAGATGGCCATCATCATGGGCGCGCCGACAGCCAGACTCTTCTTGCTGCCGCAGAACACGATGGTGATGCGGTCGGCACGGTTGAAGCCCAGCCATTTGGAGGAGAAATAGGTCGTGGCATGGATGATGCAGAGCAGCAGGAAGCAGGTGAGCAGAAGCCCGCCGAGCTGTCCCCACTGCAGCTGCGACCAATAGCCCCCCGCCGTGGCGCCGGAAAAGGCGGTGTAGACCACCAGCCAGATGGTGGCTTTGTCGTTGTAGCCGATGAGCTTCCTGTGGCGCAGCACCCATGTGCTCAGCCAGGGGCGGCTCAGCTGCCCCAGCACGAAGGGAAGCAGAATCTGCCGACAGATGTTCAGCACATTGTCCAGCCCGACCTCAGCGCCGCCGCCCTGCGTGGCGAAGAGCAGGCTGACGAGGAAGGGCGTCAGCACCACCCCGATGAGGCTGGAGACCGAGGCGGCGCAGACGGCGGCGGGGATATTGCCCCCCGCCACCCCGGTGAAGGCGATGCTGCTCTGCACCGTGGAGGGCAGGCAGGCCACATAGAGCAGCCCCATGGAGAGCGGCAGCCCGATGAGCGGCTCGAAGAGGGGGCGCGTGCCCGTGATGAAGAGCGGGAAAAAGACGAAGGTGAAGAAAGCCACCATGGCCTGCAGGCGCCAGTGCAGCAGCCCGTCCAGCACGGAGCGGGGGCTGAGCTTGACCCCGTAGAGGTAGAACAGCAGCACAATGGCCGCATTCGTCAGCCAGTCAAACGCCTCCGCGCCGCGCCCGCTGCAGGGCAGCAACAGCCCCAGCAGCACGCAGAGGCAGATACCCCCCGTGAACACATCGAAAAAGCTCGTCAGGCGGCGCAGCAGGCTCATGACTCTTTGCGCGGGGGGAATTCGTAGCTGACGCGCCCGCTGCCGGGGGCAAAGACGAGGTAGGCGTCGAACTTCTTGCCGCTCTTGGGCGAGACGAATTGGCTGATGAGGTCGGTCTTGCCCTTGGTCAGGAGCTTGGCGACGGTGGCGGCATCGATGTTGACCCCGCACATGAGGTGCGGCACGGTGAGGGGTTTTCTGTTCTTGCCGTAGACCAGCCCGTCCACATGCCAGGCGGCGGGCGTCTCCAGCAGCTCGTACTCACCCTTGCCTTTCACCTTGATGCTGCCGTGGCGCACGGCGTTGCTCAGGTCGTCGTTCGCCGCGCCCTTGTCGGCAGCGGCGGCGCTGCGCCCCTTGCCGCCCTTGGGTCGCTCCTCGCGCGGCGGAAACTCGAAGGCCACATTGCCCTTCTTGGCATCGAGCACGAGGTAGGCGTCGAAACTGCGGTGCGTGCGCTGCGAAACAAAACCGGAGAGGAGCTCCGTCTTGCCCCGGGTCAGCACCTGCT
The DNA here is from genome assembly GCA_051884335.1 of Akkermansia sp. GTDB lineage: Bacteria > Verrucomicrobiota > Verrucomicrobiia > Verrucomicrobiales > Akkermansiaceae > Akkermansia. The sequence goes on from JBJEVL010000285.1 coordinate 2,305, forward strand.
CCAGCTGCTCGCGGGTGATGTCCTTGCCGAGGATGTTGCGCGACATCGAAAAGCCCTTGCGCCCGCCCGTCAACAGCATGTCGGGCACGCTCCACTGCTTCTCGCTCTCCTGCAGGGCGAGGGCGCCCTGACCGGGAACCTCGATGGTGCCGGCGGGGGCGGCAGCCAGTTCGCGCTTCTCGGCGCGCTCCTCTTCAAACGTGAACTCCGCTTTCCACGAGGCGCGCTCCGTGGCGGGGGGCACGAGCCGCAGCCCCGCCTTGAAGGGTTTGCCGAACTTGGAGCGGAAGCCGTCGGTGACGGGCAGGCTGCCCTCGGTGATGAGACGGGTGAGCTGCTCATCGCTCAGGCTGAGCCCGGCGTGCACGCGGCGGATGCGGAACTTGCAGGTGTGGCAGGAGACGGCATCCATGCGGCTGCCGAGTCCGTGCGCATGGCAGGCCGGGCAGTCGACATCCAAATCGGGGTTGCGCCCCTCGGTCATGTAGTTGCGCACGGCATCGACAATCTCGGTCGTGTAGGTGCGGATGTCCTTCATGAAGCGCTCGCGCTCCAGCCTGCCGTTCTCCATCTGCTTGAGCCGGTATTCCCAATCGCCCGTCAGTTCCGGGCTGGAGAGCGCCCCCAAGCCGATCTTTTGCAGCAGGTCGATGAGATCCATGCCGCGGCGGGTGGCGATGAGCTCCTTGCCCTCGCGGGCAATGTATTCCTGCGTCAGCAGCCCCTCGATGATGGCGGCGCGCGTGGCGGGCGTGCCCAGCCCGCGCTCCTTCATGGCATCGGCCAAGTCGTCGTCCTCCACCAGCTTGCCCGCCGTCTCCATCGCCGTCAGCAGGGTCGCCTCGGTGTAGGCGGCGGGGGGCTTGGTCTGCTCATCGTGCACCGCGACGGCGGCGGTGTGCACCTGCTCGCCGGGGGCGACGGCGCAGAGCTCGTCCTTCTTGCGGCGCTCGGTGCCGTAGAGCGCGCGCCAGCCTGCGGAGAGCTGCACGCGGCCGTGGGTGGAGAAGCAGTCGCGCGCCTGCGCCGTGGTCACGATGGTGGTGCGCTCCGTGTCCTCGAACTCGGCATTGGGCATGAACACGCCGAGGAAACGCTGCACCACGAGGGTGAAAATCTTGGCGGTGTCGCCCGTGAGCGGCACGATGCGCCCCGTGGGGATGATGGCGAAGTGGTCGCTGACTTTGCTGCTGTCGAACACGCGCTTGTTGGGGCGGATGCGACGCTCGTCGAGAATCAGGCGGGTGAAGCCCGCGAACTCGGGCAGCGCCTCGCCCAGCGCCGCCACCGTGCGCGTGGCCACCTTCAGGTAGTCATTGGGCAGGAACTTGGAATCCGTGCGCGGGTAGGTCAGCACCTTGTGCTTCTCGTAGCACTCCTGCGCCAGTTGCAGGGTGCGCCGCGCCGAGAAGCCGAAGCGGTTGCTCGCCTCCTTCTGCAGCGAGGTGAGATCGAAGAGCAGAGGCGCGGGCATGGAGACAGGCTTGCGCGTCTCCTCCACCACAGCGGGAGCCCCCTGGCAGCGCGCGGCAATCGCCTCGGCCTCCTCGCGGCTCCACAGGCGCTCCCGCGTGCGCTGGGGCGCCTGCTCGTTGCGGCGGTGGGCGGGGTTGAACCAGCGACCCTCGTAGTTGCCCGCAGCGGCGGCAAAGGTGGCATGCACCTCAAAGTAGGGCTCCGGGGTGAAAGCGAGAATTTCTTTCTGCCGCGCCGCCAGAATGGCCAGCGTGGGGGTTTGGACTCGCCCCGCCGGGGTGACATTGAAGCCGCCCGTGCCGCTTTGCAGCACGGTGAGGGCGCGCGTGCTGTTCAGCCCCACCAGCCAGTCGGACTCGGAGCGGCAGACGGCGGCATCCGCCAAGTGCTGCATCTCCGCATCCGTCTTGAGCGAGCCCCAGGCTTCGAGGATGGAATCATCCGTCATGCTCTGCATCCACAGGCGGGAGATGGGCTTGCGGATCTTGCCGTAGCGGATAATGTTGCGGAAAATCAGCTCCCCCTCGCGCCCGGCATCGCAGGCATTGACCAGTGCCGTCACATCCTTGCGGCGCGCCAAGCGCAGCACCTTGCGCAGGCGGTCGGCCGAGCGGGTGATGGGCTCCAGCTCCATGGCGGCGGGCATGACGGGCAGGCAGTCCATGCGCCAGGGCAAACTCTTGCCATCCTCCGTCTGCGGTTTCTTCTGCTCCACCAAATGACCCACGGCCGAGGTGATGAGCAGCGTCTCGTTGCGGAAGCAGCCCGCCTCTTCATCACGGGTAAACTTGCCGAGCTTCTTGCCCAAAACGCGGGCAAGGTCGGAGGCTACACTGGGTTTTTCGGCGATGATGAGCGTGTGTGACATGATAGCGAAGTGCGCTTTTCCTATAAAGGGGCGGCAAAGGACAGGTTTTGTCAAGAAAAAAATACGGCATGCAAACCCGCTGTTATTCCGTTGGAGACACGCGCCGGCGCCGCGCCCGAGGGCAGCGGGCCAACACGCGCAGAAGATGCTTGTCGCCGCTTTGCAGCTCGGGTATGATGCGGGGGTGATGAAATCTTCCCTGCTGATTGCTGCGTTGTTGTGTATCCTGCCCGTGTCGGCGGACGAGTCGGGCGCACCGCCCGCGCCCGAGACGCCCGCTCCCGAGACGCCCGCTCCCGAGACGCCCGCTCCCGATGCCGCAGCGGCGCTGCGAACCGCCCTGCAAACGATGGCGGAGCAGGGCGCCGATGACTATTACCCGGCGGTGCAGGCAGTGCTGGACGCCGGGGGCACGGAGCAGGATTACCTGCGCCTGATGGCGGAAGCCGCAGCGGCGGGTGCTCCGGCGGCGCAGGTATGGCGCGCGCGGCAGCTGTCGGACTACGCCATGTCGGGAGCTGCGTCGGAGGAGGCGGTGCAGGAGGCGCGGCAGATGCTCGCGGCGGCGGTCGCCGCCGGCTATGCCCCGGCGATGCTGGAGCTGGCTGCCTACGCAGCCTCCGGGCTGGGCGGTCGCGCGAATGAGCGGGAGGCGATGCGCCTTCTGGCCGATGCCTGCAAGGCGGGCAGTGTGCGGGCGCGCGCGGCCTACCTGCTGATGAGCGGTCGCCTGAGCAAGGGGAACCTGACAACTCCCGAGGTGGCCTCCGAGCTGAGGAACAACAATGTGTATCTGGAAGAGATTCTCGCGGCGCTCAGCGAGTCGGAGAATCCGGGTGCCGCGCGCTCGTGGTGGGAGAAAGCCGATGCCCACGGCAGCGCCAAGGCTCCCTATAACTTGGCTCAGTTTGCTGACGCTTCGCTCGGCGAGCAGCAGGCGGGGGAGCTGATCCGCCGCTCGGCGGAGCGTCATTGGCCGGAAGCGCTGGCGGTGCTGGGAGCCTTGGAAAGCAGCGGTCGCGGCGAGACGGTGCCGCCGGATGTGCCGCGCGGCACGCGCCACCTGCAGGAGGCGGTGATGCTCGGCTATCAGGAAGCGGCGGTGACGCTGGCGGCGCTCTTCCTCCGCGAGCCGCAGACCTACCCGGCCGAGCGCGTCACCGCCCTGTACGCCGAGGCCGCCGCCCGCGGCTTCGATCGCGCCAAGGTGGCGCATGCCTACTGCTTGGCGACGGGGCGCGGCTGCCCGGCGGAGCCCGAGCGGGGCATGGCGCGCCTGCAAGAGCTGGCGGAGCAGGGCATCCTCTACGCCCATGTGGCGCTGGCCGACCTGTACTTCAACGGTTGCGGCACTGCCCCGGATGTGCGGCGCGCCATCGATGCGCTGGGCGAAGCTGCCGCCGCCGGGCTGCCGCATGCCTACACCCTGATGGCGGTGCTGACGCAGTTGGGCAATGCGAACACGGCGCCCGACCCCGAGCGCGCCCGCATCTACCTGCGCATGGCTGCCGAGCAGGCTGACCCGGCGGAGAACGAGGCGTTGTTTGCGGAGTTAACGGCGGCGGGAAGCTGGCATTTCCTGCC
>JBJEVL010000286.1:0-6146 GCA_051884335.1 Akkermansia sp.
TGAACTGGTAGAAGCCGGTGTACTCCTCCTCCGAGACCTCCTTCTTGTTCTTCATCCAAATGGCCTGCACCGTGTTGAGGTGCTCGCCGTTGAAGTCGATCGGGAAACCGACGAAGTTGCTGTACTTGCCCAGCACATAGCGCAGGCGGTCAGGCTTGGCGAAGTCCGCCGCGTCCTCCTTCAGTCGGATGAGGATGCGTGTGCCGCGCGGGGTGTCATCGGGGGCGTCCTCCAGCTCATAGCCCTCCTGCCCGTCGCTCACCCAGCGCACGGGAGCCGCCTCCGGCTGCCAGCTGCGCGTGGTCACCTCCACCTTGTCGGCGGCCATGAACACGCTGTAAAAGCCCACGCCGAACTGGCCGATGAGATCCTTGGCATCGCCGCTCTCCTTGGCCGCCTCCAGGAACTTCTTGGTGCCGCTGTGGGCGATGGTGCCCAGATACTCCACCACCTCCTCGCGGGTCATGCCGATGCCGGAGTCCGCAATCGTCAGCGTCTTGCCCTCCTCATCGGTCTCGATGCTGATGCGCAGCTCCCGCTCCGGCTGGTACACGGACGATTCCGTCAGCTGCTTGAGACGCAGCTTCTCCAAAGCATCAGACGCATTCGAGACGAGCTCGCGCACGAAAATCTCGCGGTCGCTGTAGAAGGCGTGGATGACGATATCGAGCAGTTGGCGTACTTCTGTTTGAAACGGATGATTTTCCATAGTGCAATCTCCTCTGGTTACCCGCCATTGTAGCCCCGGCACCCCCGCCGTCAAGCAAGCACTGTGGCATGGCGCCCCGCTGCCCGATCCCCTCCCCCACACTGAAAGGAGCCGCTCCCTCAACGGAAGCGACTCCCAACAGCAATCAACTCAAAACTACATGAAAAAAACACAAACCCGAATCCGAATGGCAAGCCACCATCACCGGGCTCATGAAGGAGAGACACCCGCGCCCAAGCATTCGTTCAAAAAAAAAACGCACATTTTTTCGCAGCGATTATGATTGGGGGGAAGAATCGCCCTCCTCCTCCTCGCGGAAGCGGAGTTCCTTACACCAACCGTCGCGCGGAATCACGGTGTTGGGGAAAATCGCGCAGGCGGCATCGCGGTACGCGCGGGGATTCGGCATGGAGGGGCTGAAATGCGTGAGCCACAGCTCGCGCACGCCCCCCGCCTGCGCCGCCAACTGCGCCGCCTCAGAAAAAAGCATGTGGCGATTCTCGCGCGCCTTGGGCAGCATCTCCTCCTCGCCGTACATCCCCTCGCAGATGAAGAGGTCGCTGTCCGCCGCCGCCGCCGCGATGGAGGGCAGCGGGCGCGTGTCGGTGCAGTAAGTGAGCTTCAACCCGCGGCGCGGCGCGCCCAGCACCATCTCCGGGCAGTAGGTGCGGCCGTCCTGCTCCACCGTCTCGCCGCGCTGCAGGCGGGACCACAGCGCCAGCGGCACCCCCTGCTCCCGCGCCCGCGCCGCATCGAAACGCCCCGCGCGAGCCAGCGAAATGCTGTAGCCGTAGCAGGGGACTCCGTGCTGCACGCGGAACGCGCGGATGTCGCAATCGAGAAAATACATCAACTCCTCCTCCGTCTCCAGCTCGCTGACCCGAAGCTCAAAAGGCAGATTGGGGGCGATGGTGCACAGCGCCGTCACCGCGCGCTCCGTGCCCACGGGACCGATGACGGAGAGCGGCTCCGTCTTGCCCATGTTCCCCATCGAGAGCAGCAGCCCGGGCAAGCCCGAAATGTGGTCAGCGTGCAGATGCGTCAGCAGCAGCTTATCCACCGCCTTGAGACTCTGCCCCGCTTTCTGCGCCGCTATCTGCGTCCCCTCGCCGCAGTCAATCAGCACCGCGTGCCCCTTGTAGCGCACCAGCAGAGAGGTGAGCCAACGATTCGCCAACGGCAGCGTACCGCCGGTTCCGAGCAGACAAAGATCCAACACGCCCGCAGTGTGGCACAAGCTGCAAGCTCTTGTCAAGCCCCCAGCGCGTACCCGCAGGGCTAAAGCGTTTCTTGCGCTGCCGCCGGCGCAAGCCCGAAATACTCAAGCGGGGAAAGGACGTCCCCCTGTTTCCGAAAATCCTCGTACTCCCAAGGCAGCAAAAGAACGCTCTCCCCGTCGGCATCGGGGTATTCGGCGCGCAGCTTGTGTCGCCACCAAGAAAAGAACCGAGACACCGCCTCTTTTTGCCGGGGGGAAAAGTCAGCGAATCGTTGCGTGAAGAACGCCACGGTTTCGGGGGAGGAGCTGGTGAGGATGCCGCTCATGGCGGCAAGCCGCATTTCCCCCAACTCCATCCCCGGAAGCACGATGTCGTGCATAACACTTGAATCGGCAGCACATCTGCGGTAGAGTGAGGGGCAGCATGAAAGCTCTCTTCTTCCTCCCCGTCCTCGTTCCGGCTCTCCTGTGCAGCTGCACCCCGGGCGAGTACCATCCCGAGTATCTCAACGAGGCATCCGCCTTGGATGCCCCGGGCATGGGAGCCGCTCGCGAAGCGCAGCGCAACAGCCTGGTGCAGGAGGGGTCGTACGCCCCCGGCGAGGAGCTGGAGGTGCAGGAGGGCAAGGTCTACCTCTTCAACCGCAACCCGGACAAGAATCCGGATGCCACGGGCAAAATGGTCGCCTGCGAGAAGGCGACCATCATCTCCTGTGAGGGTCTCTACTACTTCGTGAAGCTGGACGAGGGCAGCAAGGGCTTTCTGCGCGAGAGCGATTTGGTGAGTCCTGTCAAGCTGGTCTCCACCCTGCCGGATGGCGAGACTCCCGGCCCCGAGGGCTGGGTGGACGGCACCAACCAGCCCGACACGGTGCAGCTGGATGCCAACCAAACCCTCATGACCAATGCAGCCGGGCGCACAGTGGTGGTCGTCAGCAAGAAGTCGGAGGGCAACAGCGAATTCCAGCAGCGCAAGGAGGCGCTGCGGCAGGGGCGTGAGGTGCCTGCCGCCCCCCTGCCCGATCCCGCCTCCGAGCCGCTGCCCGAACCCGCCGGGAGCGGACGCTGATGCCCGATCGCTTCCACGACGCGCAGGAGTCCTTCCTGCGCTACCTGACCACCGAGCGGGGCCTCAGCGCGCACTACCGTGCGTCGGTAGAGCAATCGCTCACGCGCTTCGGGCGGTGGTGCGCCGACCGCGGACTGACCCTCGAGCGGGTGCGCACGGAGGACTTGTCCGCCTACCGCCGCAACATGCACGAGGCCGCCTTCGCCGATTCCTCGGCGCGTGTGACCATGGTGCACCTGCGGATTTTCTTCCGCTATCTGGCTGCAGAGGGCTTGCTGCCCACCGACCCGGCAGCCCTCATGGCGAGCCCGCGCGCGGAGCGCTCCGTGCCCGAGACGCTGTCGGCCGAAGGCGTGGGGCAGCTGCTGGATTCCGTGAACCCGCAGGAGCTGCCCTTCGGCGCGCGCGATCGGGCGCTGCTGGAGCTGCTCTACGGCAGCGGGCTGCGCGTCAGCGAGCTGACGGCGCTGCACGCCGACCGCGTGGACTGGGACGAGCGTTTCCTGCGCGTCACGGGCAAGGGCAGCAAGACGCGCTACGTTCCCTTCGGCGAGGCGGCGGCCAAAGCGCTGGCGCACTACCTGCGCGCGGCGCGCCCCCTGCTGCAGCGCCGCGGCAAGCGGGCCGATGAGCTCTTCCTCTCCGAGCGCGGCACGGCGCTCACCCGCGAGCGCGTGCGGCAAATCATCAAGCAGCGCGCCGCCGAAGCCGGGCTGCCCGAAAACGTCTACCCCCATCTCCTGCGGCACTCCTTTGCCACACACCTGCTGGAGAACGGCGCCGATTTGCGCGCCATTCAGGACATGCTGGGGCATGCCGACCTAGCCACCACCCAAATCTACACCCATGTGGACAGCAAGCGGTTGATGAGCATCGTGCAGCGCTACCATCCCCGCGGGCGCAAGGGCAACTCATGAGTCCCCGCAGGGCGGCAGCGCAATGACGCGCGGAGCCACCCCCGCCAGCAGACCGAGCAGGCGGTGCAGCAGCAGCGCCATGCCGACCTTCAGCGGCAGCAGAACCAACAGCATGAGCCCGGGCGCGTTGCACACCCACACCGCCGCCAGCAGCAGCCCGCCCCCCACCAGCGCCGCGCGCAGGCGCAGCGGTGCTGCGCTCACCAAGGGCAGGTTGAGCAACAGCGTGAGCAGCACCACCGCCAGCACCACCGGCTGCAACAGAGCCTCCCCCGCCAGCAGCACCCTGCCCGTGACGAGCCCGAACAGGCCATTCACCACATCCGCCCCCGCAAAGGGCAGCGCCAACCACAGCGCCGCCCGCGTCAGCCCCAGCCCCCGCCGCGCCGTCAGCGTGCGGTGGCACCACATCATCAGCAGCACCAGCAACAGCAGCAGCAAAGACTGAAACACCTCCGCCAACAAGCCGCAAAAGACCGAGGGCAGCGGCAGCCCTGACCAAGCGAGAAGCAACTCAAGCGCCGTGCCTGCCACCGAGCCCCAAAGCACCCAGCGCGCCGCACGCGCCGCGGTCGCCACCGCCCCCTTCACCAGGGGGAACAGGATCCACTCCTCAGTCATCCGCCGCCTCCTCCCCCGAGCGAATCGGCGCATAGCCCAGCGGGAAACGCGCCTTGCCGCTGCAATCGCGCAGCAACTCCGTGCGCTCGTAGCCCAGCTGCTCCATCAGCGCGCGCACCGTCTCGCCCTGGTCGTGCCCCACCTCCAGCATCACAAGCGCCCCCGCCGCCGCATGCGGCAAAGCCTCGCGCAGGAAACGGCGCACCACATCCAATCCATCGGCACCGCCATAGAGCGCCGCAGCCGGGTCGTGCCGCACCTCGACCGACACGCACTCCCCCTCCGGCACATAGGGCAGGTTGGCCAGCAGCGCATCAAAACAGCCCTCCGCAGGGGGCAGCGAACCCTCAGCGGGAGCATCCCAAGCCGCAAACAGATCGCTGTGCAGCGTGGACACACGGGCGCGCAGCGCCGTGGCATTTTCCAGCGCCAGCGCCAGCGCCGCCTCCGAAACATCCGCCATCACCACGGCGGGGCGGCAGTCCGCCAGCTCCAGCGCCAGCGTGATCCCGATGACCCCGCTGCCGCAGCCCATGTCCAGCAGGCGCAGCCCCGGCCGCCGCGGCAGGCGCTGCAAGGCCAGCTCCACCAGCTCCTCCGTCTCCGGGCGGGGAATGAGGGCGCGGGCATCCGTGCGGAACTCGCGGCGGAAGAACTCCGTGCTGCCCAGTAGGTGTTGCAGCGGCTCGCCCTTGCCTCGGCGGCGCAGCAGCGCACGCAGCGGCTCCAGCTTCTCCTCCGGCAGCGGATCCTCGTAGTGCAGGTAGAGCCAAGTGCGATTGCAGCCCAGCACATGCACCAGCAGACTCTGCATCGAGTGGCGCGCGCCCTCGATACCCCGCGCTTCCAAGTAGGCGATGCCGCCCTGCAACACCTCGCGAATCACTTTCATCCTCAGCTCCCTTCGTTCAAACGCTCTTCCATCTCGGCGCGCTGCATGTGCGCCACCAGCTCATCCAGCGCCCCCGTCGACACCACCAGATCCAAATTGTAGGCCGTGAAGCCGATGCGGTGGTCGGTGATGCGGTTCTGCGGAAAATTGTAGGTGCGGATCTTCTCCTCGCGCCCGCCGCTGCCGATGAGCGCGCGCCGCCGCGCCGAGTAACTCTGCTGCGCCTCGCGCTGCTTCATCTCGAAGAGCCGTGCGCGGAGAATGCGCATCCCTGTCTCGCGGTTCTTAATCTGCGAGCGCTCCTGCTCGCAGCGCACCATGATACCCGTGGGCAGGTGGAAAATCTGCACAGCGGCTTCCGTGCGGTTCACATGCTGCCCCCCTGCCCCGCCGCTGCGGCAGGTCTCGATGCGGAGATCCTCGGGGCGAATCTCCACGTCCACCTCCTCCGCCTCGGGCAGCACCGCCACCGTCGCCGTCGAGGTGTGGATGCGCCCCTGCGTCTCCGTCGCGGGCACGCGCTGCACGCGGTGCACCCCGCTCTCATACTTGAGGAAGCGGAACACCTCCTCGCCCGTGACGCGCGCCGTCACCTCGCGAAAACCGCCCAAGTCGTTGGGCGCGGCATCCAAAATCTCCAACTTCCAGCCTCGGCTCTCGGCGTAGCGCCGATACATCTCCAGCAAATCAGCGGCAAAGAGCGCCGCCTCATCCCCTCC
>JBJEVL010000287.1:0-6099 GCA_051884335.1 Akkermansia sp.
TGAATGTGGCCACAGATGAACTTTTTGCGTAAACCACAAAAATTGGTGTTGACCCAAAAATTGGTGTTGACCCGGATTTCCCCCTGTACATCGTTGTTACGGAGAAGGAGACGGCTGCCAATGAGGCGGCCGAGTCTGCGAACTGCGCGACCCCTGCGGCCATGCTGCGGGTGCTGGAGGATGTGTATGCCGCTGCGTTCCGTCCCACACGGAGCCCCCTGCTGACCCCAGCGATGGCACACTTGTTGCTGGTATTCATGGAGCAGACCACAACAGGGCAGGAGCGATTGAAGGCAGGGCTCCCGAGTGTGGGCTTATCACTGGCGCACAAGACCGGCTCGTCCGGCACGGTGGGCGGGAGGACGCTGGCTCATAACGATGTGGGAATGATCCGATTGACCGATGGCCGACATGCCTGCATCGTGTCTTTCATCACAGCTTGTACGGAAGATGTCGCCACTATGAACCACGCCCATGCACAGTTGGCGGAGGAAACGGTTCTTCGGCTCTTCGCGCAGCGTGAAGGCACCGATGCCGGCGAATAGGCTTCGCCCGACGCCGCAGGAGGCGCTGCCCCGAAAACGAAAGCGCAAAAAAGAGGGAGCTGCGATTCGCTCACAGCTCCCTCCCTTTCAAGATACGCACGAATGGACTCGAACCATCACGGAGTTACCCACTAGAACCTGAAACTAGCGCGTCTACCAATTCCGCCACGTGCGCATTGGATTGGTGCGGGGGAAGTTTGCCACAGTCGGCGGGCGTTTGCAAGACTAAAATGCAAGGAAAACGCATTTTTTTGCGCCGGCGGGGTGCTCAGCCGCGGTAGACGCTGCCCGGCGCGGTGCAGGTGCCGGGGGGAAGAACGCGACCGGGGAGGACGGTGGTGTTGCAGCCGAGCCGCGAGCCGCTGCCGATGCAGCAGCCGAGTTTGTGCTGCCCCGTGGGGCGCAGAACCCCCTCGTGCAGCATGCGGATTTCGCCTGCGTCGTGCCGAAAGTTGCTCAGGATGCAGCCGCCGCCGATGTTGATGTCGTCGCGCAGCACGGAGTCTCCCACGTAGCTGAGGTGTGCCACGCGCACCTCATTGCCCAGCAGGCTGCTCTTGATTTCGACGGCGTGGCCGATGACGCAGCGGTCGCCGATGCGGGTTTCGCCGCGCAGGTAGGCGTTGGGACCGATGCTGCATTGCTTCCCGATGCGCACATGCCCCTCGATGACGCAGCCGGCCTTGATGACGGAGCCTTCGCCCAGTTGCAGGCTGCCCTCGATGACGGCGAGGGGATGGACGCTGCCGCGGATGTCGGGCTGCTGGCGGTGCAGCTCGGCGCGGGCAGCTTCGAGTTCCTGCCAGGGGGTGGGGCTCACGGCTCAGCGTAGCTTGGCTAACTGGGGTTTCAGGAGGGAGGCCAGCTCGCTGCGGGCGCCCTCGTCCAGGTCAAAGTCGTCGAGGTAGACCTGCGCGCCGTCCAGTCGCCCGCTGAGGCACTGGGCATTGTCGGCGTAGAGATAAAAGCTCTTGCCTGCGGGGGCGGGGGTGCCGCTGTCATCGGGCAGGCGGTAGTAGCGATCGGAGAGGCGGCGGCGCGAGGCGCTGCTCAGGATGGTTTTCAGGCGGGTGATTTGCAGCGGGGTCAGCGGGTGGATGTCGCCGCTTTCCAGCAGCCAACCGGGTTCGGCCGCGGTGAGGGCGATGCGCTCGGCGCTGAGGAATTCCTGCACGGCGGCCTGAGTCATGGTGCCGTTGCTGAAGTAGCTGCAGGCGGGCAGCAGCAGGGCAGCGGCGATGGCAGGGAAAAGGAGCTGTTTCATGGGAGGGGCGATGCGTTCGATCCGGCTCCATGGTAGCGCAGGCGGATGCAAAAGGGAAGTTTTTTGTGTGCAGGTGGGCAGAGTGCTGTCGCACGGCGCGCGCGCGCCGCCGGGGTTTATGCTTGCATTGCGGCGCGAAAGACCCTATACTTAGCGCGCGTATGGGCAGGAGGCTGCAGATGAGCCGCTGGCGTTGGTTGTCTCTCGGGCTGTTGCTCGCGGGGCTCGCGGCGCTGTTGCTGTGGGGCTTCAGCGGTCGCGGAGCTGCGGCGGAGGCCGCTGCGGCAGCGCAGCGTGGGGTGTACGGGGCGGATGAGCCTTTGGCGGAGATGCCGCAGCGCCTGCTGCCGGGAATGATTTTGCTGAGTGCGGAGCAGATGGTGAAGGCTCCGCTGGTCGATGGTTTTCAATCGCCCATCGGCACGCGCTCGGGCGCGCTGTCCTACGACGCGCAACCCTTCGGTACCCTGAACGAGGCGCGGGGCGGCCACCACACGGGGGCGGATCTGAACGGCATCGGCGGGCAGAATTCCGATGAGGGCGATCCTGTGTATGCGGCGGGTCGAGGTTTGGTGGTGTTCAGCGGTCATGCGGGGCCGGGCTGGGGCGAGGTGGTGGTGCTGGCGCATCGTCTGCCGGGGGATGCGCGGGTGATTCAGACGCTGTACGGTCATTTGGCTTCGCGCTGCGTGCATTTGGGGCAGCTGGTGGGGCGCGGCGATTTGCTGGGCACGATCGGTACGGGCGATGGGGCCTACTTGGCGCATTTGCATTTTGAGGTGATTGCCTCGCGCTGCACGGAGGCGGGACAGCCGGCCTACGCGAAGCAGGGGGTGATGAACCGCCTCGACCCGCAGGAGCTGCTGACGCATTATCCCGCACCCCCGGTGCCGGATCCCTACACGTCCGTGCGTCGACTGCGCCTGCGCGAGGCGGCGTTGCAGCAGCCCGCACCCGCTGCCGAACTCCCGCAGGGGGCAATCCCCGTGCAGCCAACCCGTTTTTTCTAGCGCTTTTTAGTTATGAATCGAACACTGTTTGTATCGTTGGTTTCCTTCCTGCTGACCCTCGGCATCGGCGGGGGGATTGTTTATCTTCTGGAGCATCGCCCGCAGCCGACCCCGCAGCCCGCACCGTCTGCGCAGGAACAGCCTGCCGCTGCGGAGCCTGCCCCCGAGGCGCTTGTCCCGGAGCAGCCGACCCCGGCGGCGGAACCCCCGGCATCGCCGGCGGCAGCGACGGAGCCGGCGGCGCCGATGCCCGAGCCTGCTCCGGCGGCCGAGCCCGCCCCGTCTCCCGAGCCGGCGGCCGAGTCCGCCCCGGAGCCGCTGCGCCTGGCAGAGGTGCCTCGCAGCGCGGAGCATGCCGCCGCCCTGACGGCGACTGCGGCGCTGAGCACGCAGGATCCGCGCGCGGCGCTGGAGCGCTTGGTCGCCTCGGGCGAGGTGAGTGAGCAGGCCGCTGCCGTCATCGCGGATTGGGGCAGCCGCCATCAGGTTGCCCGCGTGGAGGAGGTGGGCAACAGCCGTCGCGACAACGGCGAGCGGGTGACGCGCTACCGCGTGGTGGCGACGGAGGGGGGCGAGGATTTGCTGCTGGATGTGGTGACGCGCAAGGACGGCTCGACCTTTGTGGAGAGCGCCAAGACGACCTCGGCGGATAAGACGGCGGTGTCGGCCGCCTGCGATGCGCTGACGGTGGCCGAGGGCTTTGTGGAGGCGGTGCGCAGCGGCGATATGGCCAAGGCGCGCAGCATGACGGTGGGGCGTCAGGTGTCGGATGCCACCATTGCGGGTCTGTGCATGATTTTCGAGGAGGGCGAGTTCCGCCTGCGCGACAACGCGCCGCCCATCCGCAATGCTTTTGAGAACGAGACGAACGCCGGATTCATCGTCTACTTGCTCTCGGCGGCGATCCAGCGGGGGGCCAATGTCGGCTTGGAGGAGGTGCGCGGTGAGCAGGGTTGGGGGGTGAGCGCCGTGTCGCTCGACGAGCTGCTGAGCCTGTACGAGAGCAGCGCCAATGCCGAGGGCGGGCATTATTTCCCCATTGTCAAGAACCCCAAGGGCGGCGATTCGCTGGCGCTGTTCTTCGCTTTTGACGATGCGGCGCTGACGCCGCGCTCGCTGCGCCAGTTGCAGATTGTGGCCGAGCTCCTCAAGCAGAGCCGCGGGCAGCTCCAAATTTCCGGACACACGGATGATGTGGGCAGCGAGGCCTACAACCAGAAGCTTTCCGAGCGCCGCGCCGAGGCGGTGAAGGAGGCGCTCGTGTCCTTCGGTGTGCAGGCGGAGCAGATCAACACCAGCGGCATGGGCAAGAGCCAGCCGCGCCGCACCTTCGCGCAGGATGTGTCGGAGGAGGAGCTGAATTTCATTCGCGGAGAAAACCGTCGCGCGGAGATTTACTTGGACTTCGAGTAATGGCTCCTACCTTGGCAGCTCGCTTGGGGGGGGCGTGCGATTTTGCCGCAGAGCTCAACCCCGAGCAGCTGGCGGCGGTGACGACGCGCGCGCGCCGCGCGCTGGTGGTCGCGGGCGCGGGCAGCGGCAAGACGCGCACGCTGACCTACCGCGTGGCGTGGCTGTTGGAGCAGGGGGTGGCGCCGTGGCGCATCCTGCTGCTGACCTTCACCAACAAGGCGGCGCGCGAGATGCTGGAGCGCGTGGGCGCGCTGGCGGGGGCGGGGGTGTCGCAGCTCTGGGGCGGCACCTTCCACAGCGTGGCCAATCGCCTGCTGCGCCGCCATGCGGAGCTGCTGGGCTACCGCCCGGGATTTTCGATTCTCGACTCCGATGATCAGAAGGCGCTCATGCGCGCGTTGGTGAAGCAGCACGCGGGCAAGACGGCGCATTTTCCCAAGGCCGAGCAGCTGCTTTCGCTGCACAGTCTGGCGGTCAACACCTCGCGCGACTGGCAGGAGACGCTGCGGAGCGACTACGCCTCCTATGGGCGCTACACGGAGCTCATCGGCCGGATTTTTGCCGACTACGCGGCGCGCAAGCTGGCGCAAAATGCCATGGATTTCGACGACTTGCTGCTCAACTGGCTGCGCTTGCTGCGCGAACAGCCGGAGCTGCGCCGCGCGTGGCAGGAGCGTTTTGCGCACATTTTGGTGGATGAGTATCAGGACACGAACGCCCCGCAGGATGAGATTGTGGCGCTGCTGGCGGGCGGGGAGCACAACAGCCTGATGGCGGTGGGCGACGATGCGCAGAGCATCTACTCGTGGCGCGGGGCGGATGTGGAGCACATGCTGCACTTCCGCCGCCGCTATCCCGACGCGGAGCTGTTCCCCATCACGGTGAATTACCGCAGCGTGCCCGCCATTTTGGAGCTCTCCAACGCCGCCATTGCGCAGAATGAGTGCCGCATTGCCAAGGATTTGCGCGCGGCGCGACGGGCGGGGGCGCAGCGCCCCGTGGTGCTGCCCGCGCCGGATAACCGCACTGAGGCGCAGTGGGTGGCGCAACGCATTGATGAGTTGCTGGCGGGCGGGGTTCCGGGCAGCGACATCGCCGTGCTCTACCGCGCGCATTTTCACAGCACGGATGTGCAGATGGAGCTGGCGCGGGCGCATATCCCCTACCGCATCACCAGCGGGCTGCGCTTTTTTGAGCAGGCGCATGTCAAGGACGTGGTGGCCTTCTTGCGCTTGCTGGCCAACCCGCGCGACGAGGTCGCCTTCCGCCGCATTGTGAGCACCTTCCCGCGTGTGGGCGAGGCGACGGCGGGCAAGCTGTGGGTGCAGTGGTGCGCGGGGGTGGAGCCTTGGCTGGCGGCGCACCCGCAGGAGTCGCGCGTGGGCGCGCCGCATGCCGAGCTGCTGGCGGGGGCGCGCATCCCCGCAGCGATCCGCAGCTCGTGGGCGGCTTTTGTGGCGCTCATGGACAGCTTGCACCCGGCGGGTGGGGCAGAGCTGCTGCCGGCGGAGTTGGTGCACGCGGTGCATGAGTATTTGGTGCCCTACCAAAGCCGCGCCTACGAGAACTACGAGGAGCGTGCGGAGGACTTGGAGCAGCTGTGTCGCACGGTCGGCGAGGAGGAGGATTTGGACGCTTTCTTGGCGCAGGTGGCGCTGCTGAGTGAGGTGGACACGCCGGCGGCGGAGGAGGACAGCGTGACGCTCAGCACCATTCACCAGGCCAAGGGGTTGGAGTGGAAGGTGGTGTTCGTCATTTTCCTGGGCGAGGGCTTGTTCCCGCACCGCCGGGTGCTGGAGAGCGGCGATCCGCGCGATGTGGAGGAGGAGCGCCGCCTGTTCTATGTGGCGGTGACGCGGGCGCAGGA
>JBJEVL010000288.1:0-6090 GCA_051884335.1 Akkermansia sp.
TAGCCGCGACGCCGAGCTTGCCGCCGTCGTAGGAGAGGAGCCCCTGCTCCCAGTCATACGTATAATGTGCCGTATTGATGGCGATCACTTGGTCGGTGCTCAGGGTGTCGGTGCTCAGGGTATCGTCATCCCCGCCCGTTTGGATGAAGGTATAGCTCTTGCCGATGAGGCTCAGCGCATCCTTGACATCCACCGCCACCTGCACCTTTTGGGTGTCGGCAATCAAGCCGGCAGCCCCGAGCGTCAGGAGCGCCTCGCCGGTATTCGTCTCGCGGCAGATATCGAGCTGCAGCGTGCCGCTGCCGGTTACATTGTCGGCGATGTCAGCGTTGCCGCGCAGCTCCAGAAGGCCATCGTTAATGACCCTGCTGTAAATGCTTTCATTAGCCGCCTTGGTGACGGTAAGAGCTTTGCCGGTGGTGTCGCGGAGGAGGAGATGACCACCTTCCTCAATGGTGGCACTACCGACGCTGACGGTCAGCGCACCACATTGAACGGCTTGCCCTTCGTAAGGAGAAATGAGCAGTTCTCCGAGACTGCCATAGGATCTCTCGCTATTACTTGCTGTTATCTTGACAGATTTAAGAATGCTCCCCCCCATGGACTGCAACGTACACGCGCGTTGAAGTGTAATAGAACCATCGATGATACCGTAGTTGACGACAGAATGTTTTTGATTGGGATCTCCAAAAGCCTCTTCCGTTGTATAATTTGTGCCTAACTTTATCGACGGGCTGCTCATGGTGCCTCTGTTGATGATCTCAAATCCATCATGAGCCGTTGCGCTAACAATCGAAAAATTGATTGTAGATGCGGTGGTGATCGCACCATTGTTCTCCAGTTTCCCACCATGCGCGTTGAAAGATCTGCCGCCGGTGATGGTGCCGTTATTGGTTACGACGCCGCTGTATTGGTAATAGTAGGAACTGAAAACCATGGAGGAGGTCTCGTCGATGGTGAGCTTCACTGTGTTGATATTCTCTTTTCCCTGACCTATCTTCACAATATTGGCAAAGCTCAACTTGCCTCCATGAGTCAGCGTAATCGTGCACGTGGTATCCTGAACACTGAAGGCATTCAATGTATTCCCCAGAGAAATGCTTCCTAAGCTGTTGGTGAAGTTCAGCTCCGAGCCCTCGCCGTCGATGATAAAGTTGCTGGTCGAGCCCGCCGAGAAATTGGAGACGAAAATCTTGGCACCGATGTTGATGTGCGCCCCGTCTCGGACGACCATCTCGGAGTTCGCGCCCTGCCCCAGCCCCATGAGGGCGCGGTAACAATATTCCGAATAGGGCGTTTCTGTATTGCTGATAAACGGGGTGATGTTGACCGTGGTGCCGGTGCCCTCAGCCGTCAGCGAACCATCCGCCATCCAGAAACTCTGTTTGGAGGTCGTCAGGGTCGAGCCGCCGCGGACGATGACATCGCCTTGGCCGAAGGTGCGGGTCGTGCCGTCCTCGGTGACGGTGGTGTACGTCCCCTGATAGGGGGTGCTCCGGGTGTCATCCGTCGCAATGTTGTTGTGCAGGGTGTTAGTGAAACCTCCGGAGGGTTCGGACATTTCCTTGTCGGACAGATCACCGATGACGAAGCGGCGGGAGAGGCTGAAATCGACAACGGAACCTTGGTCGATGATGAGTGTGCCGTTGCCGTTGACACCGCCGACAAAAACATCGTTGCTCCACTTGCGTGTATCGTCGGCATCGCGCTGGGTGCTGACATCGGCGTTTTCGATACGCACGATGGCGTCCTTGCCGGCAACACCCAGCGACATGGGCAAGCCGTCGTTGCTTTCCCCGCTGTTTTCATTGCCGCCGCTGATGATGGTGTATGTGGTTCTCTCGCCCTCGGCGCTGCCGATTTGCAGGGCTCCCTCGAGAATGTAGAGTCGCCCGCGCGTGCTGACCTCGCCGTTGACGCTCAGGGTACCCTCGCCGTATTTCGCGATGTCGCGACTGACATCGGTTTCGGAGGCATCGCTTGTCAATGTCTGTGTCGTGCTGACGGCGAGCGTTTCTTCAGCGAAACAGGGTATCCAGTTGAAGTCGGAAGTCGAGATGGTATTATCGGGATCCGGTTCGGAGTTCGTTACTTCTGTATCTGCCTGAGCGGCAAAAGTTGCCATGAGAGCTACCAGAAGTGAGATCGGTAAGTGAAATTTCATAGCATGAATGGGTAATCGTCAGATTTTCCGAGCTGAGCCAATGAACAGCCTTATCGGATATTCGAAAACTACAACTTTCATCATACAGAGTCAAGAGCAAACACCCAATTAGCCTGAAATTAACCGAAGCATAAGCATTTGAGAGTCTGTTCGTAGATGCGTTTTCCGGCAACACGCTGCGCATCCCGTTTCACAACATCCGGATGACCACCCTCCACCACAGAGACAGCCCGCTTAATGCTGTATACTCGCCTGCTGCGGAACCCGGCTGCGGCCGCCCGCACAAACGCCCCCCGCAGCTGCCGAAGCAACTGCGGGGGGCGCTCAATCAGCGGGGCAAACGGTCCGACCGCGGCTCGAACGCGGGACCCCAAGCTTAGAAGGCTCGTGCTCTATCCAACTGAGCTACCGGACCAAGGATGCACAGCAAGGTGCGGCGCTATCCTAGCAGCAGCGCACGCACTTAGCAAGATTTTTCGCACGGCGCGGGTGCGTAGCGCGCCACGAGGGGCTCCTGCACGGCAAAGAGCGCGGCGCGCTCCGCAGGCTCGGCGTCCAGATAGCCGTGCAGGTGCACCAAGCCGTGCACCATGTAGCGGAAGAGCTCCTGCTCGCGCGGCAGGTCGTGCTCGGCGGCGTAGCGCGCGGCGGTGTCGGCGCTCACGAGAATCTCGCCGTAGGGGAAGGTGATGGCGTCCGTCGCGGAGGGGTCATCCAAAAACTCGGCGTGCACGGCGGCGATGGTGGGGTCGTCCACAATGGCAATCTCCACGCTCTCCAGCGTGCTGAGCACATGGTCGGGACCGGGGGGCATGCGCAGCAGCTCCGGCAGCAGCGCGCGCAGGGCTTCTGCCCAGCGCTCCGCCAGCGCCTCCGTCACCCAAGTGGGCTCCGGCAGGTTGCGGTAGAGCTCAATCGTCGGTGTCATCGGCGGTCTCCTCTCTCGCCTGCTGTTTGCGGCGCTTGGCCTCGGCGCGCGCCGCGCGGAAAAAGCTCTGAAATTGCTCCAGACAGGCCTCGCGCAGCACGCCGCCCGTCACCTCGCAGCGGTGGTTGAGCGGCGGGTTGGAGTCCAGCAGGTGAATCCAGCCGCCGCAGGCGCCGCCCTTGGGGTCGGGGATGCCGAACACCACGCGCTCCGGGCGGCAGTGCACCATCGCCCCCGCGCACATGGGGCACGGCTCCTTGGTCACATAGACCGTGCAGCCCTCAAGCCGCCAATCGCCCACCGCCGCCTCGGCCGCCGTCAGCGCCACCATCTCGGCGTGGGCGGTGGCATCACGCAGGGCTTCCACCTGGTTCCAGCCTCGGGCAATCACGCGCCCGTCTTTCACGATGACGCAGCCGCAGGGCACCTCGCCCGCAGCGCGGGCTTTCTCGGCCTCGCGCATCGCCAGCGCCATGAATTGCTCATCCTGCGTCATCGGATGTGTGAAAAACAAGAAAGCGGCGGGAGGCTCTCGACCGCCCGCCGCCGCAAAACAGGGATGTCAGCGGATGGTGACGCGCTCGTCGCTGTCGAGGATGGCCTGCAGCTCGGGCCAGCCCGTCTCCGTCTGGTTCTGGAACATGTGCAGGTAGATGGAGACCGCCCCGGCGGGATACTTGGCGAAGAGCATGTCCACCGCCTCCTTGAGCTTGTCGGCATCGAGCGTCTCGGGCAGCACATCGACCACGCCGTGACCGTTGTGCGCAATGCCCAGCTTTTCGATAAAACTGATGAGCATCGCCTCGTGCTTGCGGATCAGCCACACCTGCAAGAGGTGGTCGGCGATGGTCTCCGCGGGCTTCCAGCTCAGCATCTTGTGCAGCCAGGTGTACTGCTCGGCAACGGGTTTCTGAGTCATGTACTGCGGGCGCAGCTTCTTGAGGGCGCCGAGCTCGCGCAGGGCGGCGCGGTACACGCCGCGCTCCTGATTGCGCATCCAATCGAGGAAAGCGGTCACGGTCGCCTCATCGGCCTTCTGAAAAATCGAATAGGACTTCATGTTCAAACGTGCGTAGGGGAACAGATAACGCGCGCTTATTACATCACAAAGCGTAGGAGCTGTCGAGTGAAAGTGCCGCGATGACGAAAAAAGGAGCTTTCCCCTTGGCAGCGGCGTCGGGGGCGTGCTACAATGTCGGGCATGAAGCGATGGGTGCTTTTTCTGATGGTGATGGGGCTTTTGGGACAGCCGACGCAGGCGGCCAAGGCCGATGAGCTGCTGCGCGGGCTGTTGCAGGCGGGGACACAGGCCATGCAGGAGGCGCTGCCGCCGGAGGACAGCACCGCAAACACCCCCCCGGGCACTCCGAACACCCCGGCAGCATCGCCGCAGGGGTCGTCGGATATACTCTCTGCCGTGCTGGGAAACATGCAGGCGCAGAGCCGCGCGTATCTGGAGCAGCTCAAGGATGAGGGGCGGCAGTACGCCCGCGAGGTGGGCAAGACCGTGGTGTCCGAAATCAAGAAGGACAAGGAGGTGGAGGCCACGATGCACTCCCTGCGCCTGCTGTGCTGGGGGGTGGTGGCTTACATCACGCTGATGTCGCTGCTGATTTTCGGCATGCTCTGCCGCATCAACGCCCTGCTCCGGCGCCTGCAGCGCGAGCGCTGAGCCGCTCTTGCAGGCGCGCGTAGACCGCCTGCGCCACGCTCTCGGGCTCATCGCCGCTCGCGCTGAGCCGCAGCGGCTCGTCCGCGCCGGCGGGGTAGTAGCAGACGGACAGCTCGAGCCCGCCCCCGGGGGTCTCGCACGCGCTGCCGCCCACGGGCACGGAACAGTCTGCCTGCAACAGGGCGAGAAAGCGGCGCTCGCAGCAGATGCAGCGCATGGTGGGCGCGTGGTTGACGGCGGCGACCATCGGCTCGGCGGCGTCGCCGCGCCGCGTTTCGAGGGCGATGGCGCCCTGCCCCAGCGCCGGGGGAAACTCGCTCAGCGGCAGCTCAATCACCTGGTACTTCTCCCCCTGCAGCTCAATCCAGCGGCGGTCATAGCCGAGGCGGTTGAGCCCGGCGCGCGCCAGCAGCGTGCCGCTCCACTCGGGATGCTCGGCGAGCTTGCGCAGGCGGGTGGCGACATTGCCGCGCACGGGCACCACCTGCGCCCCCGGGAAACAACTCTGCACCAAGCGGCTGCGGCGCACGCTGCCCGTCGCAATCGTGAGAGGCGAGCCGGCAGCGCCGCTGCGCAGCACCAGCACATCGGCCTGCTCCTCCCTCGGCAGCACCGCCGCCAGCGAAAAACGCTCATCGAGCACGCCGGGCATGTCCTTGAGGCTGTGGACGGCGCAGTCGATGCGCCCCGCCGCCAGCTCCTCCTCAATGGCGGCAATGAACACCCCCTTGTCGCCCGTGCCGGTGGCGGCGTTCACCTCGTGCAGGGGGATATCCGTGCGGCGGTCGCCGGCGGTGTTGATGATGGTGAGGGCGACATGCAGACCGGGGTGCGCCGCCTCCAGCGCCTGCTTGGCGAGCTGTGCCTGTGCCAGCGCCAGCGCGCTGCCGCGTGTGCCGATTCGGATACTCTGCATGCGCGGCATGATAGCGCATTTCCCCGCGCGCGGCAACGCTTTTGTCTGTGCGCGCGCCGCCCCTGCCCCGCTCAGAGAATGTTGAGCAGGTATTCCTCGGTGTTGCGGAATTGCAGGAAGGTGGTCAGGCGGCTGTTCTCCAGCAGGGTGACGAAACGCCCCTCGGCCACGAGAGTGCGCAGCCCCTTGTCACCGAAGAGCTCGAGGAAGCGCGTGGGCTGGGGAATGCCGCGATTCGCCAGCTGGGCTTGGTAAAAGGCGGTGTAGCGGGGCTCATCGAAGGTGCAGCCGTAGGCAATCAGACAGGCGAGATTGGTCTGTGCCGTGTTCTCCATGGGGTCGATGTGTTGCAGCCACGACGCGCCGGAGGAGCTGCGCATGGTCTCCTTCATGACGGTGAACCAGGGCTT
>JBJEVL010000289.1:0-6089 GCA_051884335.1 Akkermansia sp.
GGGAGCGCCGCGTAGAGCGGGCGCAGCACATCCAGCAGCCCCGTCGCTGTGGCGGGGGTGCTGCGCGGCGAGCTGCCCAAGGGGCTCTGATCCACCACCACCGCGCGCGCAATCTCCCCAGCGCCCTGCACCCGCCCCTCGCGCAGCGCCGGCAGCAGGCACTCGTGCACCAGCGTGCTCTTGCCGCTGCCGCTGCGCCCGCAGAGGCAGCTCAGCCCGCCCAAAGGCAGGCGCAGTGTCACATCCCGCACATTGCGCGCAGACGCATGGCTCAGGCAGAGGAACCGCGCCGAGTCCAATTCCAACGGCTCGCAAAGCGCCAGCCGCCGCCGCCCGCTGAGCCACGCCCCCGTGGGGGAGTTCGGGTCAGCCGCAAGCTCGGCGAAGCTCCCCTGCGCCATGAGCCGCCCGCCCTGCGGTCCGCTGCCCGGCCCCAGCTCCACCAAATAATCCGCCGCCGCCAGCAGCTGCGGATCGTGCTCAACCACCAGCACCGTGTTCCCCTTGTCGCGCAGGCGGCAGAGAGCGGCAATCAGGCGCTCCGTCTCGGCGGGGTGCAGGCCGATGGTGGGTTCATCGAGGATATAGAGCACGCCCGAAAGCCCGCCGCCGATCTGCCCTGCCAGCCGCGCGCGCTGCAGCTCGCCGCCCGAGAGCGTGTTCGCCGCGCGGTCGAGCCGCAGGTAGCCCAAGCCCAGCTCCAGCAGGCAGTCCAAGCGGCGCAGCAGCTCCGCGCGCGCCACCGACAGCGCCTCGGCATAGACCGGCGGCACCACCAGCGCCTCCAGCAAGCGACGATTCTCCGCCACACTCTGCGCGCAGAACGCGCCGAGATGCAGCTCCTGCCCGCCGAAGTTCAGCGTGACAGCCAGCGCCGTGGGGTTGAGGCGCATGCCCCCGCAATCCGGGCAGAGAGAAAACTCGCCCTTGCGCGTCGCCAGCGTCCCGTAGCCCGAGCAGCGCGGGCAGGCGCCGCGCTCCGAAACATGCGAAAAAAGCCCCGGGCTCAGATCGGGCAGCGTGTAACCCGTCGCCTCGTTGCGGTACTGCGTGTGGAAGGCGAGCACGCTCGGCTCCTCCCCCCGCGGCTGCACCAGCACGCGCAGCTCCTCGGCGCAGAGGCGCAGCGCCGCCTGCACCGAATCCGCCAGGCGCGACTCCACCCCTTCGCGCCGCACCAAGCGGTCAATGACCAGCTCGCAGGACTCGCCGGGGCGCGGCGGGTTCTCCTCACAGTCGTCCAGCTCGCGCAGCTCGCCCGCCACCCGCAGGCGCAGGTAGCCCTGCTTGCGCAGCATGAGGATGTTCGCGGCGGCGTCCTCCGCAAAGGCGGACGGCAGCGGCGCCAGCAGCGTCAGGCGCGTCTCCGGCGGCAGCGCCAGCAACTGCGCCACCATCTCCTCGGGGCTCATGCGCGTCAGGCGCTCCCCCGTCACCGGGTCGTGCGGCACCCCGATGGCCGCGTAGAAAATCCGCAGGTAGTCCAGCACCTCCGTCAGGTTGCCCAGCAGCGTGCGCGACTGTCCCGGCGGCAAATTCTGCTGCAAACAGAGCGCGGGCGGCAACCCGTCCACCGCCTCCACACGCGGCTTCTCCGGGCGAGCCAACAAGCGGCGCGCCCCCGGCGACAGGCAGTCCAAAAAACGGCGGCGTGACTCCGCAAACAGCGTGTCGCAGGCCAGCGTGCTCTTGCCGCTGCCGCTCGGCCCCACCAACGCGATCAGCTTGCCGCCCGGCAGGCAGAGACTCAAGTGCCGCAGGCTGTTTTGCGAAGCGCCTGTGATGCGGATATCCATACTTTGCCCAAACGCGGCAGCCTCAACTCAGCGCCTGCCCCAGCCACCGGCCGCCCGGCTCCACCACGACCTGATCGGCCGCGCAATCGCCCTCCAACAGCCCCGTGCGCAGCACGCGCACCACCCCGCGAGCACGCAGCACACCCTGCAACTGCCCCGCCACCGTCGCCGTGCGCACCCGAGCGCCCTCCTGCAAGGTGACACGCGCCCCCTTCTCCACCCGCAGCTCCGCCGCGCGCACCGCCCCGGACACCTGCAGCGAGCTCGCGAAAGTCAATCGCCCCGTGCAAAAGAAGCTGCCCGTGATGCGCCCGTGAATCTCCAACTCACCGCAGCGAATGGAGAGGGGTGCGGAAAGCTCGGTCTCCGCAGGCACCAGCACGCGCCCCGCCGTCCGCACCGTCAGGCGGTGCGAACCGGGCTTGATCTCCATGTCGGCCAAGTTCAAGTGACTGTGGCAGTGGATGCAGTGTGCCGAAAGCGCCGCAGCGGGCACCGAACAGCGCTTGCCGCATTCGTAGCAGCTGATCTCGCGCTGCGGCACCCGGTGTTCGGACGAGCGCGAAGCAAAGGAGGTGAGCGCCACACGACGGTCGCGCTCACCCTCCGGCAAGAGACCGGAGACAGACTGCACCACGAGGGGTTCTGTCCTGAACTCCGGCATCGCCTAACTCAAAAGTAGTGGCATGCTCAACCGAAGCCGGGGGGCTTCCGCCCTGAACTTCGGCATCACCCAACGAAAAAAGCATCGAGAGGCTCAACCGAAGCCGAGGGGCTCTGTCCAGCCCCCCCCTCCGGCACCGCCTGACTCAACCCAGCAGGTTGTCAACCTTGGCGGCGGGAGCCACCTTGACGCTCTTCTTGGGAGCCGGCGTCGCCACCGTCGTCGAGGGGTTGCCCACGCGGCAGTTGCCCACAAAGACGGCACCCTCCTGAATGGCGATGCGAGCGGCGACCACGTCGCCCACCAACTCGGCCGTGCCCGCGAGCTCCACGCGATCCGTCACATGGATGTCGCCCACCACCTTGCCGTGGATAATCGCACTCTTGGTGCGGATGGCCACCTTGTTCTTGTCGCCCGCCTGAATGCTGGCGTTGGAGCCCACCGTCAACACACCGTCGGAGGTGATTTCGCCCTCAACCGAGCCATCGACCAGCAGGTCGTCCGTGAAGCGCAGGATACCAACCACCGAGACATCGGAGTTGAGCACGTTGCGCGTCACTGCGGGAGCCGCCGCAGCGGCATCAAAAGCAGCGGCAGACTCAGACGGCGCCGGCTCCGCAGCACCCCAGGAAGAAGGAGCCGCATCGGCAGGAGCGGGAGCCGTGGGGCTGGCCCAATCGCTCGGAATTTCATCGGCGGCAAAGGGGGAGGGAGCGGCGGGAGTCGGCGTTGTCTTAGAAGTGTATCCTTTGAACATAATTGATTGATTTTAAGTTGGTTATGAAAAATTTACCCCGAGGGCAATCTCGCTGCCGCTATGGTAACGGTTCGGGCTGATTTTGTCCACCTGAATTTGCGTCAGGCGGCAATTTTTTGAGAGCCCGTCGGCGGCTCAGCGCTCGGCCGTGTAGAGCGAGGCCACCCCCATCTGCAAGGGCAGACAGACGGGTGAGCGATAGCCCGTCGAGCGCAGCAGCTCCAAAAAGGCATCGCCGCGCGGGAAGGCTTCGATGCTCTCCCCCAAATACTTGTACGCCTCGCACCTGCCCGTCACCCAACCCGCCATGCGCGGCAGAAGGTGGTGCAGATAGGCGCGGTACAGCGGGCGCAGCAACCCACCCGGCAGGCTGAAATCCAGCACGAGCAGATGTCCCCCCGGGCGCAGCACGCGGCGGAACTCGCGCAGCGCGGCGGCGTAATCAGCCATGTTGCGCAGCCCGAAAGCCACGGTAGCGGCATCAAAACTCCCGGAGTCCAGCGGCAGGTGCAGCGCATCCGCCTCCAACACACGCCGCAGCCCGCGCCGCTGCGCCACCTCAAGCATCGGGCGGCAGAAGTCCGTGCCCAGCACCTCGGTCTCGGGCAGCGCGCTCTCGACGGCCAGCGCCAAATCACCTGTTCCCGTGGCGATGTCCAGCAGGCGGCGGGGTTTCCACTCCGCCACCACCTGCACCGCCCGCTGCCGCCACAGCAGATCGCAGCCCAGCGACAGCAGATGATTAGCCGTCACATAGCGCTCGGCAATGGCGGAAAAGGCGGCGTGAACGAAGAGCGGATCCGGCATCAGGCAATCAGGGTGAGCAGCAGGTCGGCAAAGGCGCTCGTCGAGAGCGTCTCCGCCCCGGGAATCATCTCGGCGAGGTCAGCCGTCACCTTCTTCTGCGCGATGGCAGCCCCGATGGCAGCGGGAATCCTGTCCGCCGCCTCCGTCCAGCCCATGTAGCGCAGCATCATCTCCGCCGAGAGCAGGAAGGAACAGGGGTTCACCTTGTCGAGGTTCGCCAGCTTGGGCGCCGTACCGTGAGTCGCCTCAAACACGGCGTGCCCCGTCTTGTAGTTGATGTTGCCGCCGGGGGCGATGCCGATGCCGCCCACCTGCGCCGCCAGCGCATCGGAGCAGTAATCACCGTTGAGGTTGAGCGTGGCGATGACGGAATGCTCCTGCGGGTGGATGAGAATCTCCTGCAGGAAGGCGTCGCAGATGCAATCCTTCACCACGAGACCGCCGGGCAGGCGACACCAGGGACCGTCGCCGATGAGCTCGGCACCGAACTCCTCGCGCGCCACCGCATAGCCCCAGTCGCGGAAGGAGCCCTCGGTAAACTTCATGATGTTGCCCTTGTGCACCAGCGTCACGCTCGGGCGCCCCGTGTCCAGAGCGTACTGAATCGCCGAGCGCACCAGGCGCTGCGTGCCCTCCTTCGACACGGGCTTGATGCCGAACCCGCTCGACTCGGGGAAGCGCACCTTGGCGGCGCGCTCCGGGTGCTGCGCCTGCAGCCACGCGAAGAAGTCCGCCGCCTCGGGCGTGCCGCACTTGAACTCGATGCCGGCGTAAATGTCCTCCGTGTTCTCGCGGAAAATCACCATGTCGACCTTCTCCGGCGCCTTGACGGGCGTCTCGATACCCTTGAAATAGCACACGGGGCGCACGCAGCAGTACAGGTCGAGCCCCTGGCGCAACGCCACATTCAGCGAGCGGATGCCGCCGCCGATGGGCGTGGTCAGCGGCCCCTTGATACCCACCAGATAGGTTCGGAACGCCTCCATCGTCTCCTCGGGCAGCCAAGTGCCGAGCGTATCAAAAGCCTTTTGCCCCGCCAACACCTCCTTCCACTGCAGCGCGCGGCTGCTGCCGTAGGCAGCGCTCACGGCGGCATCGATGACGCGGCGCGAGGCGCGCCAGATGTCGGGCCCGGAGCCGTCGCCGACAATGTGGGGGATGATGGGGAAGTCCGGCACGCGCAATCCCTGCGCCGTCATGGTAATGGGAGAAGCCTCAGGCATGGTCTGTCGGGGGGTTATTGGGCAGCGTTCACCGTCGTTTCGGAGCCTATCGGCAGGTCGTCGTCCTCCGTGTTCCAAAGGGCGCAGAGCAGGAAGACCGCCAGCACCAACAGCGTGGGCAGGAGGAAGAAAAGGAGCGTGCTCCCCTCCTCCTGCTGCTGCTGAGCAAGAGAACGAGTCGCGAACGGGGATTGAGGAATGCGTGCCATGATCGCCTGCGATTATACACCTCTCCCCCCGCCATGCAAGGAAAAAGGGGCGTTAAAAGGCAGGAGCCTTGCCGAACCAATGCCGCAGGGTGTAATAAATCAGGCAATTGCGGGCATTCTTCAACGCCCTGGGCGAAACGCGCGGCGAGGGAGCTGTGTAATGGATGGGTATTTCGATCCAATTGCGGTGTCGGCAAAGGTAGCGCAGCTCCGTCTGATAAAAATGAGCCTTCGAGCGCAGCGGGTAAGCCAGCAATTTCTCCATGAGCTCGTAGCTGAATGCTTCGTAGCCGCTCGTGACATCGCGCATGGGGCAGCCCAACAGCACGCGAGCCAACAACGAGCCGAACTTGGAAAGGAAGCGACGCCGGAAAGGCGAGCCCACCATGGAACCCCCGTTGATATAGCGGGAACCGAAGGCACATTCGTTCCCCTCGGTCATAGCGCGGACAAAAGCAGGCAGCACCCGCGGGTCATGCGAACCGCCACCATCCATCTCCACGATAAACTCGGGCTTTTCCTTCATGGCCTCGCGAAAACCACGCAGGTAGGCATCCACCACATTCTTGTTCTCCGGAGCCCATACATAGCGAAACCGGGCATCCTCTTTCGCCAGCTCCATGCAAAGCTCAG
>JBJEVL010000290.1:0-1552 GCA_051884335.1 Akkermansia sp.
GGAGCTGCGGGCTGTGGGGGCTGCTGCTGCCGCCCGCTGCGCTGCCCGCCGCCTACGCCGCCACGGTGACGGCGGGGGTGGTGGCGCTGGCGATCTTCCTGTACCGCCGCGGCATCGTCATCCGCTTGTGAAAGGCACCGGCCCCGCTGCGCCGAAGCGCAGCGGGGCTGCTGTTGCCGGGGCGTTGCGCGCCCGGGGGGCTCAGCGGGCGACGCTCAGGCTTTCGGCCTGCTCGCGGGTGAGCTCGATGCACTGCCAGGGCAGGCCGTAGCGGTTGAGCGCGTCCATGAAGGGGTCGGGGTCGTTCTGCTCCATGTTGTAGACGCCCGCGCCGCTCCAGGTGCCGGAGAGAATCATGCGCCCGCCGATGGCAGCGGGTACGCCGGTGGTGTAGGAGATAGCCTGCGAGCCGACCTCTGCAAAGCATTGTTCGTGGTCGCAGATGTTGTAGATGTAGACGGCTTTGTATTGCCCGTCTTTCTTGCCCTGAATCACGCAGCCGATGCAGGTGCGTCCGTGGGTGGTCTTGCCCAGCTCGCCGGGGTCGGGCAGCACAGCCTTGAGAAATTGCAGGGGGATGATTTCCACGCCGTTGTAGAGGACGGGGTCGATGCGGGTCATGCCCACGTTCTTGAGCACGGTGAGGTGGTTGATGTAGTTGGGCGAAAAGCTCATCCAGAACTGCGCGCGGCGGATGGTGGGGATGTGCTTGACGAGGGATTCCATCTCCTCGTGGTACATGCGGTAGATTTCGTAGGTGCCCACGCCCTCCGGGCAGGTGAATGCCTGGTGCTTGCTCATGGCGGGGGTCTCTTGGAAGGCGCCCTGCTCCCAGTGGCGGCAGGGGGCGGAAACCTCGCGGATGTTGATTTCGGGGTTGAAGTTGGTGGCGAATGCCTGCCCGTGGTCGCCGCCGTTGACATCGATGATGTCCAGGTACTCGATCTCGTCGAAGTGGTGCTTGAGTGCCCAGGCGGTATAGACGTTGGTCACGCCGGGGTCAAAGCCGGAGCCCATCAGCGCGTAGAGCCCCGCAGCTTTGTAGCGCTCTTGGTAGGCCCACTGCCATTTGTACTCAAACTTAGCGACATCGCGCGGCTCGTAGTTGGCGGTGTCCATGTAGTGCACCCCGGCTTCGAGGCAGGCATCCATGAGGGGGAGGTCTTGGTAGGGCAGCGCCACGTTGAGCACCAGATCGGGCTTGATATCGCGCAGCAGCGCCACGGTGGCGGGCACATCATCGGCGTCGACCGCGTGGGTGGTGATGCGCACGCCCTCGCGCGCCAGCACATCGGCCGCAATGGCATCGCACTTGCTCTTGGTGCGCGAGGCCAGATGAATCTCGTGGTACACGTCGCTCATCTGCGCGCATTTGTGGGCGACGACATGCCCCACACCACCGGCTCCGATAATGAGTACTTTGTTCATGGCGCGCCAAGAGTGCCGCAAAGTGCCCGTTTAGTCAAGGATAAAGCGCTGCTTACCCCCGGAATTCAGCCAGGGCAAACGCATTGGGGAATATGACGCGTTATAATGTCATAAGATCAACAAA
>JBJEVL010000291.1:0-6077 GCA_051884335.1 Akkermansia sp.
ATTCAGGAGCTGATGCAGATGACAGAGGGCGATGTTCCCGACCGAGTCCGACAGGTTGCTGCCGGGCTGGTGTATCGCGATTTCATGACTGTCGGCGTGCTGCTCGACAAGCTGAAGTTGATAAGCAAGCAGATGAATACATCGGTTGGCGAGCATGGGATTGTTCCCGATAACTGGATTTATGTGCAGGAATCGGACGTCAAGGTCGGACGTTTGCAGTTGTTCAATAACTGGAGTCCCTATTTGGTGAAGGACAGGAGTAAGGTGTGGCTTGGTATGGAGTACTTCGTCAATGTGGGGGATGAGCTTTGGAACATGGATGATGAGGCTTTTTGCGCGTTTGCCACGGACGAACTGGCGAAAATCGGCGTGATTAACAAAGCTGATGTGCTGGAGACCAAAGTATTCCGAATTCAGAAAGCATATCCCGCCTATTTCGGCGCGTATGGGCAATTTGATGTTGTGCGTGACTGGCTTGATTCGGTGCGCAATCTGTATCCGGTGGGGCGCAACGGGATGCATCGCTATAACAACATGGATCACTCGATGCTCTCCGCTATGGCCGCTGTCAGCAGTATTTGCTCCGGGCGGGAAGAGGATAAAAAGGCCATTTGGTCTGTGAACGCAGAACAGGAATATCATGAGCACAAGTAAGGAATTGATGGGGAAGGTACATGCTTTTTTCAGCAATCCTAAGGCACCCTTTTGGATGCTGCTCCTCGTCGCCGTCTTTTACATGGCTGTTCAGAGCATTAAGTATCGTTTTTTGGGGGGCGATGCGTATCCGTACATGTACGAGTATACGGACGCCTCTCGTATCTCAGATCAGTATAGTGTGCTGTTAATGCATGAGCTGAGTTGGGGATGCCGGATTTACGAGCAACTGTTCGGATTCGTCTTGAACCAATGGAAGTCCGGTCCGCGGATGTTTACTTTAGGTGTTACACCATCGGCATTATGTTTGTACGGATCGCTTTGCCTGCTGACAATGGTCGTTTTTTTCGCAGCCGCAGGCTTTATCATTGTTCGTGTCTGCAAGGGAACCCGAAGCAGAGTTGTCTGCTGCGTTCCTTTCGTACTTGTCATGTTGCTGTGTTCGTTTGAGTTTTTGGGACTTCAGACGGATGTGATCTTCTGCACTCTGGTACTGATCCTCACAGCGCTTTTATTGACCTGCCTGTACACATCAAAAAGCAAGCAGAATATATTGCTTATCGCTGCTTTGGTGGTGTTTTTCCATCTGATGGCCATACGCCCTAATGCCATTCTTCTTGCTCCGTTTGCTCCGTGTCTGATGCTGATGGTGAGACGTGTGCCTTTGTTGAATGCGAGGAGCGTATCGCTGGCTCTCTTCGGCAGCATCATGCTGTTTTTGTCCGTATGGGGGGTGAATCATGCGCTGCCTCACCGGAAGTTTTATCCTACAAAGGTCATGATGCTGAGCGACCTGCAAATGGTGAACATCCTTAAGGGCTCTTCGGATGATTATGTCAATTCGATGATTCCTATTGGTGTGCCGCGAAAGGGTAAATTGGTGCAACTTTTTTTCTTAAGGAACAACATTAGTCCGAGGGAGTCGAAAGATATTATTGCCCGATATCTGAAAACCTGGCGATCGGATCCGGGGCCTATGATGTTCAGCAAGATGCTGAGTATTGTGGAGTTTTATTGGGGAGCCGATCCTCCTCAGATGGTGAAGAGTTTGACGCATTATCTTTTCCCGCAGCTGCAGGAGAATCCGTCTCCGTGGTATCAACATATCGATCGGGATGAGTCGGGTGGGTGTCGCATTCCGCTGATGTTGATTTTTTTGGGGGAATTGGGAGCCCTCCTGTACTGGCTGATAGGCAGGCACCGCTCAGGGAAATCTTATAGCGACACCGAAAAATTGCTCGTGACGCTCTCGTTGATGCTTATCACCTACAATCTTTCGTATTGGATTGTGACGCCCACGGCAACGTTCAGGTACCATTTTCCGACTATTGTCGTCCTTTCGGTGACACTTCCGCTGCTTTTTCTGCAGAGCAGGACGCGACCGGAGTGTTGCGTCGAACAGCTCCCGATGAAATGAGCCGATGCTCGGCGGGGAGCATCGGCTCGGGGAAAACGGGAGCGTGTTGCGCGTTGCGCCTCAGGCGAGGTCGGCCTTGTCGGCTTTGTGGATGAGGGCGGCCTCCTGCTTGACGCGCACCTGCAGGTCGGCCAGAGCGTTCATGTAGTAGATGTACGCATCGTAAGGCGAGGGGTAGGGCGTGAAGCCGTTGCTCTTCTCCATGTAGTGGAAGTGGTCTGCACTTTGCAGTTTGCGCCACACGTGGATCATGTCGCGATCTTCGCTGGCCTTGACGGCCGGCTCGAGGTCGTAGATCTTCTTGATGGCCTCCTGCTGCATGACATTGCCGTTCCAGTGGGTCGTGGTGCCGAAGGTGGAGCAGGTCAGCGGGTTGGGGCAGTCGAGCGTGCCCACGCTGGGGAACTGCCGCACGGCTTCGGTCGGGGTCAGGAACTTGTTGCCGTTGAAGACGCAGGTGAGGATGAGCGAGCGCCAGAACTCAAAGACGCCGGTGGTGTCTGCCTGCCGTTCGCCGAGGGTCTCGTAGTCCATGGAGAGGTTGACGACCTGCCCCTGCTGCTGCCCCAGCCAGTCGGCAAAGGTGTAGGGCGAGAGCGGGTACTCGCTCCAGCTCGGGTCGACGCGGCGGTTGGCCAGGTCGTTGCTCATGTGGCGGTTCTGCAGGAGCGTCTTGGTTTGGGCGAT
Organism: Akkermansia sp.; assembly: GCA_051884335.1. GTDB lineage: Bacteria > Verrucomicrobiota > Verrucomicrobiia > Verrucomicrobiales > Akkermansiaceae > Akkermansia. The sequence goes on from JBJEVL010000291.1 coordinate 2,759, forward strand.
GAGCGGCGCGCACATGACGTCGTTGACATGCATGTTGCTCATCATGCGGCCGTTGCTGGCGGCCATGATGCCCTCGAAGCCCATGTCATAGGCCTGCGCCGCGATGGCGTTGCTGTAGAGCATGCCCGTGTTCCACAGGGTGGTGGGGCGCTGCCCGAAAAGTTTTTCGATGAGGTCGGCGTGCTCCTCGACCTGCTCGGCAAACTCACCCGTGCTGTAGAGCGAGGCGAGGGAGGCGTAGTAGGGCATGGCGAGGAACTCCACGCAGCCGGTCTCCGCCAGCTCCTGAAAGGAGCCGATGAGGTCGGGGCGGTGGTAGTGCGCCTGCTCGAGAATGACACCCGAGAGCGCCAGCGCGAAGCGGAACTTGCCGTCCGTCAGCTCGATGAGTTGCTTCATGAGCCGGTTGGCGGGCAGGTAGCAGCGCTCGGCCACTTCGCTGAGCACCTTGCCGTTGAGGCGGTCATCCTCGTAGAAGGCATGCTCGCCGATCTTGAAAAAGTCGTACGGGATCAACCGGTTGGGCTGATGCGCGTGAAAGGTGAGAGTGATGTTCATGGCGGTGGGGGCAGGGGGTTACCAACCGAGGACGTGGTGGTAGACGGCAATCATCTTGTCGGCGGCCGTCTCCCAGCTGGAATTCTTGATATCCTGGGCGCTTTGGGCGGCTACCCGCGCGTAGAGCTCCTCGTCGGTGATGAGGTCGATGATGTGCTTGGCCATCATGTTGACATCCCAGAAATCGGCTTTGAGCGCACCCTTCATCACCTCGGCCACGCCGCTCTGCTTGGAGATGACGGCGGGGATGTTGAACTGCGCGGCCTCCAGCGCCGAGAGCCCGAAGGGCTCCGAGACGGAGGGCATGCAGTAGACATCTGTCATGGAGAGCAGCTCGTTGACTTTCTGCTTGTTGAGGAAGCCCGTGAAGTGGAACTTGTCGCCGACGCCGTGGAAGGCGCCCGTCTCGATGAGTTGGCGGAGCTTCTCGCCCGTGCCGGCCATGACGAAGCGCACATTGTCCGTCTGCTCCAGCACCTTGGCCGCGATTTGCAGGAAGAACTCGGGGCCTTTCTGCGCGGTGAGGCGTCCGAGGAAGAGCACGAGCTTCTCGGGGAACTTCTTCTTGCTGTGGAAAACGTGCACGGGATCGGCGCCGTTGTGCACGGGGAAGATTTTGGCGGGGTCAATGCCGTAGTGTCCGGCGGCCACAGTGCCCGTGTACTTGGAGACGGGGATGACGGCATCGGCCTGTTCCATGCCGTATTTTTCGATGTCGTAGATCCAGCCGCGGGCATCGGCTCCGGCGCGGTCGAACTGCGAGGCGTGCAGGTGCACCACCAGCGGCTTGCCCGTGGCCTTCTTGACCTCGACACCGGCCAAGTAGGTCATCCAGTCGTGCGCGTGGACGACATCGAAATCAAAGCCGCGCGCCATGACGGCGCAGATTTTGGAGTATTCGATGACTTTGCGGGCCAAATCGCCGGCGTAGAGATCCTCGTTGCCGGTGAAGAGCGCCAAATCAGCCCGGTGCACCTTGCTGAAAAGCAGCTTGCCTTCCTTCGTCAGCGTGATGGCGCCGGGGGTGCCCTCGATGCAAGCGTAGGGATCGAGGTTGACGGGAGCCTGCTGCACCAGAGAAAAACTTTCGTAGGTGTAGCCCTCCTCCAGCGATTCCATCTCGCTGTGCTGCAGGGTGTTGATACCTGTCAGCGTAAACCCGTCGTAGGTGGCTTTGGGGTCGGCCTTGGGCACGATGACGGAGAGATCGACTTTGCGGGCCAGAGCACGGGAGATGCCCATGCAGGCAACGCCCAATCCTCCGTTGATCAGCGGGGGAAACTCCCAACCCAGTTCCAATACCTTGATTCTCCTGTGACTCATGATTCTTGATGTTGTTAAAGGGGCAGCCGGGCCAGTAGCTTCACCCAGCGTCCCCCTTATTAAAGCTGAAAATAAAGATTTGTCCAGCCTAAAGTCTGTTCAAGGGATGACAAAGGCGCAAGAAAACGCAGATCCGTTGCCGATGGCAGCAGAACTGCGAAAAATACGGCTTCCCGCCGGCGAAGGGGGAAGAGCCGTTGCTAAAAAAGCCCGCCCCCTGAGAGGGCTGGCTCGCGGAATATCAATTCTCCTCGTTTGCCTTGCGAATATCCTGCAGGGCAGCGATGAAATCGTCCAGGATTTCAGCGGGCACCATGATGCGGTCGCGGTTCGAGCTCACTTTCTCCGTGATGCGCACCACGCGGCCGCGAGCATTGCTCTTGAGATCCAAGAAAAAGGTTTTGCGATCGGCAATGATTTTTTCGGTGCAGATGATATCGTCTTCCATGTTGTTGAGCTTGGTTTGCGCAGGGTTTTGCCCGTCTGCGCGGGAAAGTATAGCACATTTGCCCTGAGCGTCAAGCGCGTAATCCGCAGCCGGTGAAAGAAGCTCCCGTGCGCCGAGGTGCTTCCCTCCTGAACCTGAGTAGCCGCCGAGCGGCGACAACAAGGCGCAGGGTGCCTTTTCCCACCAACGAACGCGGAACTTTGCCGCCTCCTCCTTCATCAGGGAGGCGGGCCTCGGCGTTTCGGGAGCGCGCCGCGGGTGGCTCAGGGCAGGGGGTATCCCGCCGAGCTCAGATGAGCTCTTTGAGGCGGTTGACCGTGATGCCCGGCACGGTGATGAGGCTGCCGTCGGCACGGCGGAGAATGGGCGAGCCGTCGCGCTCGACCCCGGCAAAGTAGCCGCAGATGCGCTCGGCATCGGTGATGGCAACGACGGGCAGCGATTCGCCCCAGGCGGCTTCGAGCATGGGGTTGATGGCATCCAGCCCGCCCTCGACAAAGTAGTGGAATACCTCGGCGATGCTGTCGCCCAAAATGGTGCGGAACTTGGTGACCGAGGGGCAGAGGGGGGTGAGGTCGGCCAGGCGGGTGGCGGGATCTTGCGTGATGCCCTCCAGCGGGCGCAAATCATTGCGGATGTTGATGCCGATGCCGATGGAGGCCATGGTGGCCGAGGGGCGCTCGACCAAAATACCTGCCAGCTTGGATTTACCCACCAGCACATCGTTGGGCCAGCGCAGGCGCAGTCCCTCGATGTCATAGGGGCGCAGCGCATCCATGATGGCGGCTCCCGCCACCAGCGGCAGCAGTCCCCAGTGGTGCGCGGAGCGCGGGTCGATGGGCACGTTGTAGGTCGCCCAGAGACCGCCGGGGGTTCCGAACCACGCGCGGTTGAAGCGTCCCCGCCCTTTGGTTTGACGGTCACAGCTGACTACGGTCCAGGCCGGCAGTTTGCGCGCAATGTTGAAGGTGGATTCGCACTCCGCCCGTT
>JBJEVL010000292.1:0-1539 GCA_051884335.1 Akkermansia sp.
TGGACTCCATGGACTTGGAGCGCGAAAAGGGCATCACCATCAAGGCCAAGAACACCTCCATCCACTGGAACGGCTACACCGTCAACATCGTCGACACCCCCGGACACGCCGACTTCGGCGCCGAGGTGGAGCGCGTCATGAAGATGGTCGACGGCGTGATTCTCGTGGTCGATGCCTACGAAGGGCCGCAGGCGCAGACGCGCTTCGTGCTGCGCAAGGCGCTGGAGGAGGGGTTGCTGCCCATTGTTGTCATCAACAAAATCGACCGCCCGCACGCCGACCCGCTCAAGGTGCGGGACCAGGTGCTGGAGCTGCTGCTCGATCTCGATGCGAGCGAGGAGCAGTTTGAAGCGCCCTTTGTCTACGGCTCCGCGCGCGACGGCTACTTCATGAACAGCCCCGAGGGCGAGCCCCCCGTGGACTGCACCCCGCTCCTGCAGCAGATTATCAAACACATCCCCGCGCCCAAGGGGGCGGAGGCCGACAAGCCCTTCAAGATGCTCATCTCCAACATCGACTGGGACGACTATGTCGGTCGCGTGGCGGTCGGGCGCATCACCAGCGGCACCGTGCAGAAGGGCGACACCCTCTACCTCCTGCGCCCCGACGGCAGCAAGGTGCAGGCCAAAGTCACCAAGCTGTTTGAGTACAGCGGTTTGCAGGATGTCGAATCCGCTGTGGGCGAGGCGGGCAACATCATCGGTCTGTCGGGCTTTGAGGATGTCGACATCGGCGAAACCCTCGTGGCCGACCCCGAGGACAGCGCGCTGCCCTTCGTGGACATCGAGCCGCCCACCGTGGAGATGGAGTTCTCCATCAACGACGGCCCGCTGGGCGGTCAGGACGGCAAGAATGTCACCAGCCGCATCATCCGCGAGCGCCTCATGCGCGAGATGCGCACCAACATTTCCATCAAGGTGGAGGACACGGAGCTGGCGGGCGTGTTCCGCGTCTCGGCGCGCGGCACCATGCAGATTGCCATCCTCGTGGAGCAGATGCGCCGCGAGGACTACGAGGTGCTCGTCTCGCGCCCCAAAGTCATCACCCGCACCATCGACGGGCAGACCTGCGAGCCCTTTGAAACCGTCTTTATCGAGGTGCCCGATGCGTGCAGCAACGGCGCCATCCGCATCCTCGGCAACCGCCGCGGCATTCTGGAGAGCATGGACAGCAACGGCAACGGGCGCACCACCATCCGCGCCACCATGCCCACGCGCGGCATCATCGGCTTTGAGTTCGAGCTGGTCAATCTCACCAGCGGCCACGGCATCTTCTCCCACCTCTTCAAGGAATACGCCCCCTACGCCGGCGCCATCACCACGCGCCAGACCAGCACCCTCGTCTCCATGGAGAACGGCATCGCCAGCCCCTCCTCCCTGCAACGCATGGAGGAGCGCGGCCCGCTCTTCATCTCGCCCGGCGACGCCGTGTACGAGGGCATGATCGTGGGCGAAAACCCCAAGGACATCGACATCCCCGTCAACAAGGAGTTGGTAATCACCATGTCGATCGGCAGGTTCAGTTCATCGAACATGCCCG
>JBJEVL010000293.1:0-1539 GCA_051884335.1 Akkermansia sp.
AACTGACGACCCACGCATTACGAATGCGTTGCTCTACCACTGAGCTACAGCGGCGGAAGTGTGCGGGGCGGATTAAACCACAATCGCCCGCACCATGCAAGCAAAATTTCGCAGAACACTCCCATTTTTTCCATTTTGCGGCGCAACGCCTCCCGACGCGCTCGGGCGAAGGGCAGGGGAGGGCGGCATGCCGCGCGCGGGGAGGGACACCGGACACGGCAGCCCGGCGCCGGGGCGCCCGGCACGGCGAGCGGGTGTCAGGGGAGGCAGCTGGCGCTGAGGCGCGCCACCTCGAAAGCGCGGATGGTGCTGGAAGGATTCGCCAGTCCCTTGCCGGCGATGTCAAAGGCGGTGCCGTGGTCGGGGCTGACGCGCAGCCGCGGCAGGCCGATGGTGGCGTTGACCCCGCTGTTGAAGTCCAGTAGCTTGAGGGGGATGAGCGCCTGGTCGTGGTAGGGGGCGAGCACGGCATCGTAGCGCCCGGCGGCGGCCTCGCGGTAGACAACATCGGGCACGCAGGGACCGTGGATGCTCGCCCAGGGCAGCGCCGCGCGCAGCTGTGCCACGGCGGGCGCCATGAGGCGGCTCTCCTCATCGCCGAACGCGCCGTTCTCGCCGTTGTGGGGGTTGAGCCCCGCGACGGCCAGGCGGGGGTGCGGGGTGCCCGTGCGGCGCTTGAACTCCGCCAGCAGGCAACCCACGCGCACGAGCTCGCGGATGCTGAGCCGCTGCGGCACCTCGGCCAGCGCAACATGGGTCGTGGCGAGCGCGACGGTCAGGTGTTCCCCCGCCAGGCACATGGCGAAGTTGCGCACGCTGAGTCGATCCGCAAAAAACTCCGTCTGCCCCGGGTAGGGGAAGCCGAGCCGGTGCAGGGCTTCCTTGCAGACAGGCGCGGTAACGACGGCGTCGATGCGCCCCTCGCGCAGGGCTTCAGCGGCCAGCTCGAGGTGCTCGAGAGCGGCGCGCGCCGTGGCTACGGTCGGCTGCCCCGGCGTGGCGTCGATGCGGCTGCCGATGAGGCGGTACTCCGCATCCGCCGGGAGCTGCGGCAGCGCGGCGGCGATGATTTCGGGGCCGATGCCGGCTTGGTCGCCGAGAGTGTAGCCGATGATGGGGCGCGATGTGCTCACGGCTCTACCTCCTCGGCGGTGTCATCGTCGCGCAGCTGCGGGCTGTTGACCTGCGGCACCTCGGCCGCGCGCTTGGGCGGCACCGGCACGGGGGGGCGGTAGGAGCGCTGGGTGTTGATGTAGATGGCGTTGGTGTCGCGCGGCTCGAAACGGGCTTCCTGATTGACGGAGGCGTGGTAGATCACGGTGGCAATCAGCGCGAGTATCACCGGTACAAGCAGCAGGCTCCCCAAGCAGGTTTTCATGCCCCCATTCTACCTGCGGCACGGCGGGAAGGCAAGCCGCATGTCGCAGGCTCTTGACTTTGCATCGCCTTTTTGGTATGCAGGGGAGGATGAAGCTGCGTTCGTTGTCTCTTGTCGGTAAGGCGCTGTGCTGCGGCGGCCTGCTGTGTGCCTGTCTAGTG
>JBJEVL010000294.1:0-6014 GCA_051884335.1 Akkermansia sp.
CATACGCGCCCAGTCTAGCCCATTGCGCGCCTGCGGTCAAGGCGCGGCTGCCCCCGAACAGGCAACGCAGCCACTTTTTCGGCAAATAATCGCGGAATATGCTTGACATCTGCCCGCCTTTTCACTAAAATGTCCCCGCACCCATTCGGGATGCAACAGAAAATCGCGGGATGGAGCAGCCAGGTAGCTCGTCAGGCTCATAACCTGAAGGCCGCAGGTTCAAATCCTGCTCCCGCAATCACCGCAACGCTAAGGGCGGGCACTCAGGTGCCTGCCCTTTGTTGTTTCGGGCTATTCGGGGGTATCTCTGCCCCGATGGCGGAGAATGCTCGCCCCGCAGGGCATGTTCCGCAGGGGATGGTATTTTTGCAGAAACTTGCGATGGTGGCGAAAAAAAGTTCGTCGTGACTAATTTTTTATTCAAAATGTCTTGACAGGCAAGTTAGTCAAGACTAATATCCCTTTCAGCAACTCTTCTTTCCGCTATGGACAAGCCTGCTTCTTCTCTCACTCTCAACCAAATCAAAGTCGGGCGCAGCGCCACGATTACCCGCGTGCTGGGCAGCGGCTCGCTGCGCCAGCGCATTCTCGACATGGGACTGACCAAGGGCACCACCGTGACCATCCGCAAGATGGCGCCGCTGGGCGACCCGCTGGAGGTCACGGTGCGCGGCTACGAGCTGTCGCTCCGCAAGGCCGAGGCCGCCTGCATCTGTGTCCGCTGAATCTACACACGCATTCCTTATGAGTAAAACCATTGCCATTGCCGGCAACCCGAACTGCGGCAAGACGCTGCTGTTCAACGAGCTGACCGGTGCCAACCAATACGTGGGCAACTGGCCCGGTGTCACGGTCGAGAAAAAGGGCGGTCGCCTGCGCGACCACGAGGACATCGAGCTGCAGGATTTGCCCGGGGTCTACTCGCTCTCGCCCTACTCGCCCGAGGAGGTCATCACGCGCCACTTCCTGCTGGAGAACAAGCCCGACCTCATCATCAACGTGGTGGACGCGACCAACTTGGAGCGCAATCTCTACCTGACGGGGCAGTTCTTTGAGACAGGCATCCCCGTGGTCATCGCGCTGAACATGATGGATCTGGTGGCGGCGCGGGGCGACTCGCTGGACAGCGCGGCGCTCGCACGCGCCCTCGGCTGCCCCGTCATCCCCGTCTCGGCGCTCAAGCGCACGGGGCTGCAGGAGCTGGTGGAAGCCATTGTCGGACCGACGCCCGCGCCGGCACCGTCCCTGCCCTACCCGGCCGAGGTTGAGCAGGCGCTCACGCGCATCACCGAGCGCCTGCACCCGAGCACTCGGCGGGGCGCGGTCAACCTGCTGGAGAACGACAGCGAGGCGACCGCCGCACTGAATGCGGACGCGCGCGCCTTTTTGGACGAGCAACGCCGCGCGGTGGAGGGCGCGCTGGATGACGACATCAACTCCGTCATCGCCGGGGCGCGCTACGATGCCATCCTGCGCTTCATGCCCGAGGTGCTGACGCGCGCCGCGCAGAAGGAGAGCTTCTCGGCGCGCCTCGACCGCGTGCTGACCAACCGCTACCTGGGCATGCTCATTTTTGCGGCTGTCATGTGGCTCATCTACTACATCTCCATCGGCACCGTGGGCGCCTGGGGAACGGATTGGGCCAACGATGTGCTCTTCGGCCCGGTGGTCGGCGGCTGGCTGGGCGGTTTCATCGGCGACACGCCCGCGCCGACCGAGGCGCTGGTGCAGTTCAGCGCGGTGCTGGCCATGGTGCTGATTTTCCCGACCATGCTGCGGCGTCTGCACGACATGGGGCGCAGCGGCAGCTGGATGTACCTCGCCATTGCACCCTATCTGCTGGAGTACATGTGCCCGCACCTGCCGGAGGGCGCGCACAGCATCGTCATGACGGCGCTGCTCATCTTCAACGCGTTCCTGCTGCTCATCTGCCTGACGATTCCGGGGCAACGCATCGCCAACAAATACGGGCAGAGCACCGGGCGCCCGGCGCTCAACCCCATGCGCCTCGGCGGACGGGGCGGTCGTGCGGAGTTTGTCCTGTGGTTCATCCTGCTGAGCGCCGTCAGTTTCGGCATTGCGCAGCTGGGCAATCTGTGCCTGAATGCGGAGGGACAGTTGCAGGCGCTCATCGGCGACGGCATTGTGGCGGGCGTCGGGGCGGTGCTGGGCTTCCTGCCGCAGATGGCGGTGCTCTTCCTGCTGCTCTCCTTCCTGGAGGACTGCGGCTACATGGCGCGCGTGGCGTTCATGATGGACCGCATCTTCCGCGCCATCGGGCTCTCGGGCAAGTCCTTCATCCCGCTCATGGTCGCCATGGGCTGCGGGGTGCCGGGCATCATGGCCACCCGCACGATTGAGAACGAGCGCGACCGCCGCCTGAGCATCATGCTCACGACGATGATTCCCTGCGGTGCCAAGCTGCCTGTCATCGCGCTCTTCAGCGCGCTGCTGGGTCAGGATGCCAATGTGGCGACCATCGCCTATTTTGCGGGCATCGGCTCGGTGATTCTCGGCGCGCAGATTCTGCGCAAGACGCGGCTCTTTGCGGGTGGTTACACGCCCTTTGTCATGGAGCTGCCCGCCTACCACCTGCCCAGCGGCACGAGCATCAACCGCCGCGCGATGGATCGCTGCCAGGCCTTTGTCAAGAAAGCCGGCACAATTATCTTTGCGGCCTCGGCGCTTGTATGGTTCCTGTCGCACTACACCTGGCAGATGGATTATCTGGAGGATGCCGAGGCCGAGGAGAGCGTGAACAGCTCGATGCTGCACGATGTGGGTCAGGTGCTGGCGCCGGTGTTTACCCCGCTGGGCTGGGGCGAGCTCTGCCCGGATCAGGCGTGGAAGCCGGCGGTCGCGACGGTGTCGGGTCTGATTGCCAAGGAGAACATTGTCTCCACACTGGCGGTGCTCTACCCCGAGCCGCAGGCCGAGTCGGGCTCCGAGGAGGGCGCGGCGGAAGAGGAGGAGGCGCTGGCGCTGAGCTCCACCTGGCCCAAGTGCAATGCGTTTACGGCGCCGGTGATGGCGGCGTGGCAGTTCGACCCTGCGGTACGCGCCTACAAGGCACCTGCTGAGGAAGAGGGCGAAGAGGAGGAAGAGGACGAGGATGCCGAGGCGCGCGGCGTGGCGGCGGGCATTCGGGCGGCGGGAGCGTTCACGACGGTTTCGGCGCTGGGCTTCATGCTCTTCAACCTGCTGTGCATTCCCTGCTTTGCGGCCTGTGGTGCCATTCGCCGCGAGATGAACAGCGCCCGCTGGACCTGGCTCGCCCTGCTCTTCATGTGCGCCTGGGCTTACCTGATTGCCTTCCTGGTCTATCAACTGGGTCATGCGCTGTACGCGGATGTCTGGGGCGTGGGTGCGTATGTGGCGGCTGCCTTCGCGCTGGTGATGCTCTGGCTCATCGTGCGCCCCAACCCGAACAAGAACGCTCGTTAAGAAACATCAACACGAACAACACATTATGATTAGCAAACTGATTATCGGACTGATTCTTCTCGTCGCTCTGCTCATCATTATCCGCGCCTGCTGCTGCGGCAAGAGCAAGGGCAGCTGCGGCGGGCACTGCAGCTCCTGCGGCAACCGCTGCACCTGCAGCGAGCACGAGGAGGATGAGGGCGAAACCGACAACAAATCCCAAGACTCCTGACACCCCTCCCCGCGGGCTCGCCCGCGCCGCCCGGGGCGGCATCTCCGGCGCGCGGCTGAGCCCCAACCCCAACCAACACCACAACACCATGAACGCAACACAACTCCTGAAGATGGCCGTGGCGGGCTTTTCCGCCCTGACGGCTTGGGCGGCGGCAGAGCCCGCCTGCCACTGCGGCAGCGCCTGCTCCTGCGGCAAGGGCTGCACCTGCGGTGAGAACTGCCGTTGCAGCGAGGGCTGCACCTGCGGCAAGGACTGCAAGTGCACCGCCGAGAAGCGCTGCAACGAGCAGTGCACCTGCCAACACGGCTGATGCGACCCGATCTGCCGACAGACGCCTGCGCGGGGCGGCATCCCCGCGCGGCGACTCCCGGCTCTGACCTACACGACACACTCAACCTCTCCACAAAATAACAATATGAATACCAAACACATCATGACCATTGCTGCCGCAGGGCTCTCCCTTTGCGGTGCCGCTTTCGCCGCCGAGGGCGAACCCCAGGCAGGTGACATCCTCGAAGGCATCAACATGTTCACCCCCGAGGACGGAGATCCCGCCTACAAGGTGACGGCTAACGAGCGCTACGGCACGCAATGGGCCGTCGATCTGGCCTATGCGTACTGGGGCATCCACCGCTGCGAGGGCGAGCAGGAGCTGCGCGGCAAGAACCACAACTACGCCCTGCTGCACGCACAGCTCAACCAGCGCATCATCAGCGACAGCGTGAACGGCGGCACCTGGCTGCGCGCCGAGTTCTCCGGCAGCTGGGGGCTCGACAAGCGCAGCTCCCACAGCGATGAGGATTTTGTCGGCAGTTTCGGCAGCACGACCGATGTCCACGGCGACCATTTCGGCCCGCACAACGGGGGGCTGCCCGAGCTGGCGATCATGCAGTACCTGCAGGGCAAGCGCCTCTGCGTCATCGGCGGTGTGGTCAACCTGACCAACTACTTCGATGCCGTTTCCATCGCCAACGACTCCTTCAGCAGCTTTGTCAACACCGGCTTCATGAACAGCACGGTTGTCCCCCTGCCCGACAGCAACCTGGGCGTTGTCGTGCAGCGCGAGCTGGGCAAGCGCGATTATGTGATGGTGGCGGCCTCGCGCACCGGCTGCGAATGCTGCGAGGGTCAGGACCCCTTCGCCTCCAAGAACAAGGACGGCTACGTGCTCGTGGGTGAATACGGCCACATTTTCGGCGACGGCGATGCAACCCTGCGCCTCACCCCCTTCTACCAGCGCTTCGACTCCAAGGTCTACGGCGAGAACCACCACAACGCCGGCATCGGCGCGAGCATCGAGTGGAACGCCTGCGAGCGCGCCACCCTCTACACCCGCGCCGGCATCGCCGCCAAGCAGCAGTGGGGCAACACCGCCGAGCTCTCCGTGGGCGGCAACTTCAAGCTCCTGCCCTCGCGCGAGGACGACTTCTTCGGCATCGCGGCCGGTGTCTTCAAGGGACAGGCTCCCTACGGGGCTTGGGACGAGGAGACGGAGGAGCCGCTGGGCGGGCAGAACCACCGCCGCGAGTATGTGGTTGAAGTCATGTACAGCCTGCAGCTCACGGATTACTGCAAGGTTGTGCCCCACTACCAATACATTTCGCGCCCCTCGGGCGCAGCCATCAGCGACGAAAGCCTTTTCGGCGCGCAGGTGGTATTCTCCTTCTGATGCCCCCGGGCATCCCTCTGTGCTGTAACGTGTATGAAAAAAGAGCGGTGCGGGATCTTTCCCGCGCCGCTCGACGCATGTTGCCCCCCCGCCACGGGCGGGGCTGTGCTCAGGGAGCGCTCGTTGCCGACGGCTCGGGCGCGGGCGGATTCTTTGCCCGGCGCAGCATCCTCCCGACCCTCTGCTGCCACGCCCTGTGATCCACCACCATCCCACACAAATCGCGCACACTGACCGGCTCCTCCGTCTCGTCGGCATCCCCGTCTTGCTCCGGCAACAGGCGAACAGCCTCCGCATGATCCTTCAAGGCAGCCCAAGAGCGCGCCGTTCTGCCTCCGTTGTCCTTTTTGCTGATATCTGCGCCCGCATCCAGCAACACACGCAGCGCCTCCGCGTGCCCATGCGCCGCCGCATGGATGAGCGCTGTCATCCCGGTCGTATCCCACCCGCCGACATCCGCACCACGCTCCAGCAAGAAATGCAGCGCCTCCGCATGCCCATTCGCCGCCGCATGGATGAGCACCGACTTCCCCTCCGCATCCCGCGCATGGATATCCGCGCCCGCTGCCAGCAAGAGCCGCAGCGCCTCCACCTGCCCGTTCGCCGCTGCGTGGGTGAGCACCGACATCCCCGATACATCCGACGCCGTGACTTTTGCGCCACGCTCCAGCAACAGGCGAAGCGCCT
>JBJEVL010000295.1:0-5973 GCA_051884335.1 Akkermansia sp.
ACCCTGGTCGCGCTGGGCGCCACCGTGCGCTGGGCCAGCTGCAACATTTTCTCCACCCAGGATCACGCCGCCGCCGCCATCGCCGCCGCGGGCATCCCCGTCTTTGCGTGGAAGGGCGAGAGCCTGACGGAGTACTGGGACTGCACCTGGAAAGCCCTCTGCCATGCCGACGGGCAGGGACCGCAGCTCATTGTGGACGACGGCGGCGATGCCACCCTGCTGCTGCACCGAGGCTACGAGATGGAAGAGGGCGATGACTGGGTTCACCGCCCCTCGGAGAGCGAGGAGGAGGCGGTCATCAAGGCGCTGCTGCGCCGTATTGCTGCCGAGCAGCCGGGCATCTTCCACCGCTGGGTGCCGGAGATTCGCGGTGTGTCCGAGGAGACGACCACGGGTGTCCACCGTCTCTACCAGATGGAGCGCGAGGGGCGGCTGCTTTTCCCCGCCATCAATGTCAACGACAGCGTGACCAAGAGCAAGTTCGACAATCTCTACGGCTGCCGCGAAAGCCTGACGGACGGCATCAAGCGCGCCACCGACGTGATGATTGCCGGCAAGGTAGCCGTCATCTGCGGCTACGGCGATGTGGGCAAGGGCTGCGCGCAGGCGCTGCGCGGGCTGGGAGCGCAGGTCATCGTCACCGAGGCCGACCCCATCTGCGCCCTGCAAGCCGCCATGGAGGGCTACCGCGTGCTGCGCGTGGAGGACACCCTCGGCACGGCGGATATCTGTGTGACCTGCACAGGCAACTGCGACATCATCACGCTGGAGCACATGGAGCGCATGAAGGATCAGGCCATTGTCTGCAACATCGGGCACTTTGACAACGAGATTCAGGTAGCGCGGCTGGAGGCGCGCGAGGGCATCGTGCGCACGAACATCAAGCCGCAGGTGGACAAGTACAGCTTCCCGGACGGGCACAGCCTCTACCTGCTGGCCGAGGGGCGCCTCGTCAACCTCGGCTGCGCCACGGGACACGCCTCCTTTGTCATGAGCAACAGCTTCACCAACCAGGTGCTCGCGCAGATGGAACTGTGGGCGCAGCGCGACGCCGCCGCGGCAGGTGTGCGCGTGCTGCCCAAGAAGCTCGATGAGGAGGTGGCGCGGCTCCACCTGGCCAAACTGGGCGCACGCCTGACCACCCTCACGGACAAGCAGGCGGCCTACATCGGCGTGCCCGTGGAGGGCCCCTACAAGAGCGACACCTACCGCTACTGAGCCGTTCCGATAAGCATCATACGCGGCAGAGAGTCCGGGACTCTCTGCCGCGTTTTCCCTACTGATATGGCGGTTTTTTGCATTGACATGCCACCCCCGGGAGCGTAGGAATCTTGCTAGTAGCCTGCACTTATGAAACTGCATCTGCCCCACGCGCTCTACCGCTCCCTCCTGCGCACCTTTGCGGCGCTGCTCCCCCTCTCCGTCAGCGCGGCTTCCGCCGCCATGATCACGCCGGACGGGCGCACAGACACCACGGTGCTGCAACAGGGCAATGTGTACAACGTGTACACGGGAACCGTGCGCGGCAACACGGGCTTTAACAGCTTTTCGACCTTCGATGTCTACAGCGGCACGACCGCCAACCTGCACCTGGCCAGCGGCACCGCCAACCTCGTCAACGTGGTGCGCGACAAGTGCAGCTTCATCGACGGCGTGCTCAACAGCTACAAGGACGGCAGCATCGGCGGCAACGTCTTCTTCCTCAACCCGAACGGCATCGTGGTCGGCAGCAACGGCATCGTCAACACGGGCAGCATCTCCATGAGCACGCCCACCGCCGCCTTCATCGAGCAACTCATTGCGCGCGACGGTGCCATCTCCGAGGCGGCGACCAAGGCCGTGCTGGCGGGCGATATGCCCATCAACGACAAGGGGCTCATCGCCGTCAAGGGGCACATCAACGCCCGCGGACGCGCCACCGTGCGCGCCGGCAAGGCCGAAGTCAGCGGCAGCATGCGCACCCGTGTGCCGCTCAGCGAAATGGTCAACACAGGCGGTGCTGCGCTCTCCGACGGGCGCGGCATGCGTTTGGAGGGCGGCAAGCTCCGCATCGGGGGCAGCCAAGCCGCCAAAACCGCTAAGCGCGCGAAACGGCAGCGCAGCGAGCAGCCGGAGCGAGAGGCCGACCTGCGATTCTTCGCCCGCGACATCACGCTGGACGGCGCGCAGCTCGATGCCGCGAGTGTCTACATCGACCCCGACACCGCCAGCCTGATCAACACCTCCATCTCCGGCAACTACACGCTGGAGGGGCGCGTGGTCACCCTCAAGAATGTCACCATGAATGACCAGGCGGGCAGCCTGACCCTGCGCGCCGCCAACGTGCTGGGCGACGGCACCTACGCGGGCGATGTAAGCCTGAGCATCAGCGACAGCAGCCTCACCGCCGGCAGCGTGAGCATCAGCGCCACCGCCACCGAGGGCAGCGCCAACGCCACCATCACCATCAGCGCCAGCAGCATCCGCGCCACCCTTGCCGAGAGCGCCGTCAAGGACGGCAGCGAGCGCACCGAGGTGCGCGCCACCGTGCAGGCGAGTTCCTCCGGCGGCAGCGCCGACATCCGCGTGACCAACAGCCGCCTGAGCGCCGACGGGCAGCTGGACATCAGCGCCCGCGGGCAGCAGAGCGCCACCGTCGCCCTGAACAACGGCAGTTCGGTGCGCTCCAACCACATCGCCCTGCTGGCCGAAGCTCAGGCAGGCGATGCCGCGCTCACCCTGGAGGGCGGCAGCCGCGCCGAGGGCAGCGCACTGGTCATCCGCAACAGCGAAACCGACCCCACCGATACGGAGGATGTCAACGAACTCATCACCCTGGCGGCGCGCTCGACCGAGCGCGATGCCACCATCCGCCTAGACGCAGGCAGCGATGTCGCAGGGCTCAGCGGCGGCATTGCCCTGGAAGCCACGGCGGGACGCCATGCCGAGCTAAGCGTAGCAAGCAAGCTGGAAGGCATCGGCAGCATCACCCTGAGAGCCGAGGGCGGCAACGCCACCACCCCCGCCGAGGGCTCGGGAGCCGCCCTGACCCTGGGCAGCGGCAGTCTGCTGAACTCGCAAGACAGCGTGGTGCTGACCCTGCAAGCGGCACAGGGCACCACGCTGCTGACTCAACAGAGCGGCAGCAGCATCAGCGCCGCTACCGTCACCGCCACCCTGCACAGCGCCGACGGCGCGGCCGAGGCCATGCTCGGCGGCAGCATCACCGCCACCGGCAACATCGGCATCTCTGCCGTCACAGGCGTCAGCCAGCAGAACGAGGCGGGCACCGACAGCATCAGCTCCGGTAGCGGCGATGCGCGCATCCGCATCAGCGGCACCCTGCACGCCGGCGAAGAGCTAGCCCTCGCCGCCGCAGCGCAGCACGAGGGTCAGGCCGCCATTGAACTGAGCGAAACAGCCGTTCTGCAAGCCCAAGGAAGCGTTACCCACGCCATCGGCTCGCCGAACATCACCCGCCGCGAGGGCGAGAGCGATGAAGCCTACACCAAGCGCTACATGGCCGCCCTGCGCGCCCTGCCCCAACAAACGCTGGATGTCGGGGCGGTGCTGCTCGATGCCACAGCGGCACGGGGCGCCGCCACCGTGAGCGCGGCGGCGGGCAGCCGCCTGTCCGGGGTCGAGGGCATCTCCCTCCGCGCCGATGGCGGCAGCCGGGCCGACATTCTGTTGCAGGGCAGCCTCTCCGGCGGTGAAATCGCCGCCACGGCCACAGCGCGGGAGGCCTCGCTCCGCACGGCGGTCGGCTCCGTGATGGAAAGCAGCGCCTACCAATACTTCAACGGCGTGGAGAGCGAGGGCGGCGAGCCCGCCTGGGAAGTCAGCTCCTCCCCCGGGAACATCTACCTGAGCGCCGAGCGCAAGCAACCCGACCCCGGCGACAACAGCGGCAGCACCGGCAGCGCGGTCATCAGCCTCAACGGCAGCCTGCGCCGCCGCGATGACCTCTACAGCGGGGACGAGACGGGCTGCATCAGCATCTGCTCCGACGGCAGCCTGAGCCTGGAGCAAGCCGAGCTGGACAACGGCGCCCACGGGCGCATCATCCTCGACGCGGCCGAGCAGCTCAGCGCCGGGGCGGACAGCCGACTCGCCGGCGACATCAGCCTGGTGCAGCACACGGCTCAGCAGCAGAGCTTCAACCCGACCCTGCTTTCCGGCTCCACCACGCGACAGGAACTCGGCGAGCTCAACATCACGAACGACCTCCTCCTGAGCGAGAACACGGAATGGATTGTCTCGGGCAGCGTCACCATCGCCGATGGGGTCACCATCGATGCCGGCGGGAATCACAACATCACCATCACCATCGACAGCGCCAAAGCCTTCGGCTACAGAACCCTCACCATCGGCGACAACGTCACCATCACCGGAGCGGGCAACATCAGCATCACCCAAAACAAATCCATGACGGGTCTGTGGCGCCTGGCCACCCGCAGCATCTGCCTGGGCGGCGGCAGCTACATCAGCGTGGGTGATCACTTCCGCGCCGACGCCACCGGCGACTTCAGCATGAGCGCCATCGGCTGCGGCGGCACCGGCATCGACTTCGGCGCCAACGCCGCCATCACCGCCAAGAGCATCACCCTGAGCGCCACCACCCTCTACGGCTACGGCCTGAGCACCAACACCAAATTTGCCACCAAGGAACTGGGCACCATCATCAACGACTACAGCGCCAACAGCCCCCTTGGCCAAGCCATCGGCAAAGCCGTCTCGTCGATACCGGGGCTCACCATCGACACGCCGACCTTCCTGCGCCGCCTATTTCTTGGGGAGGACGCGTCCAAGACGACGGGGCTGGCCTTCTACCCCCTGATTGCGATTTCCAAGAGCTCGGCTCACATACGCTTTGCGGACAGCAGCGCCGCCGCCCCGAGCACCCTGACTGCCACCGGAGGCAACATCACCCTCAAGGCCGATGCCTCTGCCAAAACCAACGCCTCCTACTCCAAGGCCAATGCCTTCACCCTCGGCTTCGGGCTCGGGCTGACCGACAGCGACATCACGCTGGGGCAGCAGGTGCATCTCGCGGCGGCGCAGGACATCTCGCTCCGCTCCGACCTCAGCTCCTCCGTCTCCCTCAAGAGCATCATCGGCAAAACAAAATACAGTGCCGCAGGCATGGTGAATGTCTCGGTCAACCTGGCCGACAACAGCATCACCCTCGCCGACACGGCCACCCTGAACGCCGAGGGCGGCTCCATCGACATCAAAGCCGAAAGCAGTGTCTCCAACAGCATCATCGGCATTCTGGGCGGCGGCAAGGAATACGTATATGAAGACGAGCCCGGCAGCGGGCGCGTGCTGAAGAACGGCGGCGCCGGCAGCGCCACCAAGTATGAGTTTGCCCTGGGCATCGCCGTCACCGAGCCGACCACGACCATCACGCTGGACGGCGACCTGCACGCCGCCGAGGACATCAGCGTCGGCGCCACGCTCGAAACCAGCTCCTACAGCTCCGGCTTCACCGATCTGAACCACACCCTGACGCTCAAGGAGGAAGAAGGGACCGGCTCCTACGATAAGCTGCTCAAATCGCTCAAGAGCTGGGGCATCGCCTTCAAGCCGCTCTCGCTCTACAACGACATCAAGGACTTCCAACTCCCCTTCGGCAAGGCGTTCAAGGAAGAGCTCAACGGCTTTACCAACCAGTTCAACAGCGCGGAGCAGGAAGTCAGCACCCTGACCCTCTCCGCCGCTCTGGCCGTGAATGTGGCCCTGGCCGAGTGCCGCGCCCTGCTCAACGGCAGCGCCACCACCGACAACGGCGGCTTGGAGCTCACCAGCAGCCTGAGCGCCACCAACCAAATCGCCACCGCGGCCTTTATCCGCGGCGCCGCCTCCAAGGCCGCCATCTCGGCAGCCCTCTGCATCCCCTACTTTGTCAACAACAGCCGTGCCGAAATCGGCAGCGGAGCCACCGTACACGTCTGCGGTGGCGAGCTCAAGGTTTCCTCCGAGCTGGAGCTC
>JBJEVL010000296.1:0-5958 GCA_051884335.1 Akkermansia sp.
TAGCTTTTCACCACGCTGCTGTTGTCGGCGTAGGTCTTGCTGAGCTCCAGCCCGGTGGCGGGGTCGTAGAGCCAGTGGGTGGTGTCGCCGTCCGTGCGCTCGCTCGGGTCGCTGCTGATGGTTTCCGTCCCGGCGCGGAAGGTGGTGAGTGAGGTCATGTTGTCCGCATCATCGTAGCCGAAACAAACAGGCTGCAGGGCTGTACCCCATTCTGCGACTTTGCGTCCGCGCGCATCGTAGCGGTAGCAGCTGGTGTTGCCCTGAGCATCCGTGATGACAGACGGTTGGTCGAGTGCGATATCGTAGGCTGTGGTGGTCACGTTGCCTGCGGCATCGGTTACGCTCGTGCTGCGCCCGGCGATATCCGTCACCGTGGTCGTGGTGTTGCCGCGTCCATCGGTCTGCATGAGCACCATGCCGCTTGCCGTGTAGGCGCGTGTGGCGGTCGTGATCATGCCTGCAGTATCCTTTTGCGAGCGCGTAAAGCCGTCCACCGTCACGGTTTCTGCCGTGATGTTCGATGTGGGCACGGAGCTGTAGCGCATGCGTTTCGTGCCTGTATCATACACACTCCACTGCGTGGAGGTCAAGCCTCGTTCGCTAAGCGACAGCGTTTTGTTTTCGAGCGTTGCGCTCAGCTGCGAGATGAGCTGCTTCTGCGTGCTTGTGAGCGCTTGTCCTGTGGCGTTGTAGCGTGTCTGCGTAGTCACGGAGTACATGCCATCCTCCAAAGCTGCGACCGTGTAGCTCGTTTCGGTCACAGGCGAATTGTCCTTGGTGGGCGTTTCGCTCAGCGCGAGGGTTTGCTTGCTGATGTTTCCGAAGCTGTCATATTCGTACAGTGTGGGGGCGGTGGGCGTGGTGTCTGCGCCGCTGTCCTGATACTGCTTCGCGAGCTGACCCTTCCTGTTGTATTCGCTGCGGGTATAGATGAAACCGCCGAGGGTATTGGGCTGTGCCTCGACCACTGTCTGTCCGAAGCCGTTGGTCAGGCTCTGACGGAGGGTAGCTCCCCCTGCCAATTGAGTTGTTACGCACTCGCAGCTCCCGCTCAGCGCGTACCCATACAGCTCCTCGCGCTGCCCGGTGCCGGCGAGGCGGGCAACGCTGCCGTCCGTGTTCTGCGTGGTGATGAGCGTAGTGCCCGACGGGGTGGTCACGGTCGTGGTCAGCCCGTCGGCGCTGTACGAAGTCGTGGTGACGCGCCCGAGAGCATCGACCGAGCGCACCACGCGCCCCAAGAGGTCATATTCCGTATATTCGGTGGTCGACATCGCCCCCACATCGCGGCGCACGGAGAGCGTCCGCCCCAGCGCATCGTAGGTGTAGCTCGTAATCGTCTCGGGCGTGACGACCACATCGCCATCGCGGATTTCTTCGCGAATCACCTCGACCAACTGCCGCGCCGTGTCGTAAGCATAGGTGGTCGTCACGCCGTCCTCATCCGTCTCCGTCAGGGGCTGACCGGAGCAGTTCAGGGTGCGTGTGGTGCTGCGTCCGTTATCGCTCAGCGTGCCGATGAGGCGATTCTGCCCATCGTAGCTGTTGGTGACGCCGGAGAGCAGCGCCCAGGTTTCGCCATCGGCCGGCAGGGCGTACGTCTCCTCGCGCATGGTATTACCGTTGGCGGCCACATACGCCACCGTGCGGCGGCTCTGCCCCGGCACAGCGGCACCGTTGACGCGCGTCTCCGTAGTCACCGTATAGAGCGCGCCGTGAGCCGAAGTGGCTGCATACTCATAGTGCGTCTGCACGCCGTTGGCTTCCTGACGCATCTTGATGCGACCGCGTGCATGGGGATTTGCGGCATTCGAGAGCCATGTCTCGCTGACGGTAAGCTGCGGCTCGGCGACCCCCGCTGCCGCGCTGCTGCACTCGACTCGGCGCAGGCCGTTGAGCTCCGTATAGGTGTAGGTGTCCGTACGCAGATCCACCACCGCGCCGGACGAAGTGACCACGCTCTGTACCACCTTGGCAGGGTCAGTATTGGAAGAACCGGCTACCCGATAAGTAGTCGTGGTGAGTCGCTTCTGCCCACCCGCCCAGGGAGAGGACTCCGCCACCACACGACCATAAATATCATACACCGTTTCGTATACTGCCCCGGAGTGTTCCACTCGGCGCGTCTGCCGACCAGCCTCATCATACTCAAAGGTCGTCGTCTGCGCGATATCCGAACCATACGCCTCCGTGCGCGACAAGAGGAGCTCCCCATGGGCGGTGGAGGTAAAGACCTCACAGACACGAGATGCTACCTCATTGCCCTTGGAAACGGTCGTCACAATCTGGTAATTATCCGTCCCCTCAATAGCAGACTTAACGCGAGTTTCGGAGATGATGTCGTCATCTTCACCCGTCGCTTTGTTCCAGCCCGCTTCCGTATGCGTCCACGTGGTGACATAATCCGGCATGCTTTCGGGGAGACTCCAGTCGCGTTCGCGAATGGTCATCGTCTTAGCAGCGGCATCACCGGATACAGTAAATGACTTGAACGGATCCCCGGTGAAGGTGAACAGCTGCCCCTCCTGCGCAGGCACCGTGAGCTGGCTCGGCAAATAGAGCGCAATCGTATAGCCATTGCCGTCTGCAGCCGGAACCACATCCGCCAAACCATCCCAGTAGTTCCAAATCTGGCGGATCACCCCCGTCTCCGCATCGCGGATGATGGAGAGCTTTTCGTCTGCCAACACCGTGGCACCGTCGGAGGTGATCAACGCCGCAAAAGCGTTGTCGACAAGATCGTAAAAAACAGCAGAATCATCCGCCGAGCTGATGCGCACATAGGAAGCCGCTGAAAGATTGCAGACCACGGAATCATCCTTGCTGAGAGCCGACACAAAATGCACCTGCTCAGAGCGTTTCGCCGTCGCGCCCACACCATACGCCGCGGAACCATCCCCCGCGACCATGTAGTTTGTGTAAGCGGCACCATCGAACACGCGGAAACCCTCGTTGACCGCCACGGAGTCACCCTCGGGCAGCAGCGCGGACGCCAGCGGGTGCTTGTAGGTGAGGGATGCCGGGCTCAGCAGGGAGGCATCGTAGATGAAGGCGACAATCTCCGGCTGACCGCCCGGCACATTGCCCATGCCGCGGAACGAACCGAACGCAAAAGCAAAGCGCATGTAGCGCGCCGAGGCGGAGCGCACCACCCCGCCACCGCCCGAGGAGCTGGTAAACGGCGCCACCGTGATGTTGTCGACAGAACGCGAGCTGGAGGGGACTGCGCCACCCGCATTGTTGCCGGGAGCCCCGCAGGAGCAGGAACAGGGGTCACACTCGAGCTCCTCGTTCTCATCGGGGATGATGGTGACGGGCGGGCAAGGACCCAGCGAGCCCCTGAGCTCGGAAACATTGCCCGCCGGGTGGTTCATGATATTGTAGTGAGAGACGCGCACCGGGTAAATACCGGCGGGCATGGCATCGCCCGAAGACACCGAAAAGGCGTGGGAGGCACCGCTTGTGCTGGTGAAGCGGATTCCGGGGGCGACAATGGTCACCCGGTCATCCACAATCCCCGAGGCACTGACCACAGCAGGTGCCGTCAGCTGACACATGCGGGAAATGGCGGAGTGGACATGCGTGGCATCCGAGGGCACCCCGTGCCCGTAGTCGAAGCTGATGGTATCTGAACTGCGAGCAAGAGGGCGGGTGATGGCAAAGGACGGTTTCCTGTGGCGAGCCGCAGAAGCGGAGGACGTATAACGTGTATTCATAAACTATCGGCCTGCGTCATGCAGGTTCTGCGTGTGAGCATAGGGGGCTCGGCAAGGGCAGGCAAGACCTCTTTAGCTAGCGCAGCAGCTGCCCGCCGCCGGGCAGCTGCTGCGAGGCTTCCGGTGCGGGAGCGTTTTCAAAAGTTGTCCCCGCTTGCTCCTCGGTGTTTCGTTAGATTTGATTGGCAGCATCACATCGCCCACGACGCCACCATTGCCCTTCCCTGCTCCCTCTCCCGCGCCGGAGGATGGGAAACAGCCCCCAAAATTCAAAAATCTTCTTGTCCTCAAGTGACTTGAGCGGTTAAGCTCGGCCTTATCGATGAAAACAATCATGACACTCATGGTATCAGCCCTGACATTCTCGTCGGCAAACGCTGCCGAGCAAGTACTCTCGCCCCGCGAAGAGCAGGTGGCACGCATCAGCGCCTGCACGGCAGCAAGCAACATGACCACCCTGCGCGAGGTTTTGGAAAGCGCGCTCGATGCGGGCATGAGTATCGCCGAGGCCAAGGATCTTTTCACCCAGCTCTACGCCTACTGCGGTTTTCCCAAGGCACTCAACGCGCTCGGGGTGCTGCGGGAGCTGGCGGAGGCACGCGCCGCAGCGGGCAAGCAGGATCGCCCCGGGGAGGACAACCCGAGCCCCCTGCTGCCCGATGCGCTCGAGCGCGGCACCGCTACGCAAACGCAGCTGTGCGGCGCCCCGGTCAAGGGAGCCTTGTTCGATTTTGCCCCCGCCATTGATGCCTACCTGAAGGCACACCTCTTCGGCGATGTGTTCGGCAGCTCGGTGCACGATTGGCGCACGCGCGAGATTGCCACCATCGCCGCTCTTTCGGTCATGCCCGGCACGGAACCGCAGTGCCGCGCCCACATCGGCATCGGTCGGCACAACGGGCTGAGCGCCGAGCAGGTGGAGGCCGTTCTGCAAACAGCGGCGGCCGTCGCGCCCAAGGGCGATATTTTTCCCTCGGGCGAGCCGGCGGATGCCTCGGTGTTTACCGGGTCGGCTCGGGTGAGCATGCTCACGGACAGGGGGAGCTACGACACAGCTGTCTACAATGTGACCTTTGCCCCCGGCACGCGCAATAACTGGCACCGCCACACCAAGGGACAGATCCTGCTTTGCACCGTGGGCGAGGGGCTGTATCAGGAGCGGGGCAAGACGGCGCGGCGCCTGCGCCCGGGCGATGTGGTGCAAATCCCGGCCGACACCGACCACTGGCACGGCGCTACCGCCGACAGTGTGTTTGTGCACATCGGCATCACGCCCGAGGCATCGAGCAACCAAACAACCTGGCAGGAAGCGGTGAGCGATGAGGATTACGCCGCCGCCGACAGCACAACGAAAGGAGCACGGCCATGAGCGAAGCGACCTACACCATTGCCCGCATGGCCGAGCGCAGCGGGCTGAGCGTGCCGACCCTGCGTTTTTACGAAAGCGAGGGGCTCATCCCCCGGGTGCCGCGCGACTACGCCCACAACCGCGTGTACGGCGCGGCCGAGGTGAGCCGCATCGACACCATCCGCTGTCTGCGCGCCGCGGGGCTGACCCTGCCCGAGATGCGCCGTTACTTCGACATGGTGGATGCGGGCGAATCGACCATTCCCGAGCGCCGCGAGCTGCTGCGGCGCACTCAGGAGCGCCTGCACCGCCAGCTGGCCGACCTGCAACGCTGCATGGACTACCTGGCGCTCAAACTGGACTTCTACGACCGCGCCTGCGCCGCGCAGGCGGAAGGACTACCGCTGCCGGAGTACAGTTTTGCGCGCGCGCGGGCCGTTTTCGACTGTCCCGAGGGGAAGAACTAAGAATCCTCCCCGGGGAAGCCCGCCGCCGGGCGAAAGACCGGCACGCGCTTGGCGGGAATCGCCAGCCGCTCCGCAGCTCCGGGCAGTCGCCCGGAGCGGGCGCGGCGCTCGCGCAGCTCAAAGGTGCCCCAGCCGGCGATGTGCAGCTTCTCGCCCTCCGCCACCGCTGCGGCGACAGAGCTCAGCACCGCCTCCACGGCGGCCGCAGCGCTGCGGCGAGTGGCTCCCGGCCCCATCAGCCGCTGCACGCGGGCGATCAGCTGCCCCTTGTTCATGAGCGCTTAGCGAGCGCGTCGCGGATTTCGCGCAGCAGGAGAATTTCTTCCGGCGTGGGGGCGGGCGCGGGGGGCTCTGCGGGTTTCTCCTCCTCGCGGCTCCGGGCGCGCAGGCGGCACAGCAGGCGCCGGGCGACGAAAATCGTCAGCGC
>JBJEVL010000297.1:0-25388 GCA_051884335.1 Akkermansia sp.
TGCAGCAACCCGAAATCATGGCACCCGCCGGATCGTTTGAATCACTGGCCGCTGCGTTGCGCGCCGGGGCAGACAGCGTCTACTTCGGCGTGGGGGAGTACAACATGCGCGCCCGCTCCAGCGTCAATTTTACGCCTGATGATTTGCCCAAGGTCGTGCGGCTGTGCCACGCCTGCGGCGCGCGCGCCTACCTCACCTGCAACATCATCGTCTACGACGAGGAGCTGGCGGGCATGGAAGAGCTGCTGCAGCGCGCCCAAGCGGCGGGGGTCGACGCCGTCATCGCGGCAGATATGGCCGTCATCACCGCTGCCCGGCGTCTGGGGCTGGAGCTGCACATCTCCGTGCAGGCCAACGTGTGCAATGTGGCGGCGGTGCGCTTCTTCGCGCAGTACGCCGATGTGATGGTGTTGGCGCGCGAGCTGCGCCTCAGCCAAATCCGCCACATCATCGACAGCATCCGCCGCGAGCGCATCTGCGGACCGAGCGGGCAGCTCGTCCGCATCGAAGTCTTTGCCCACGGCGCGCTCTGCATCGGCATCTCGGGCAAGTGCGGCATGAGCCTCGCCGCCTACAACCACAGCGCCAACCGCGGGCAGTGCTTCCAGCTCTGCCGCCGCAAGTACCGCGTGACCGACACCGAGACGGGCTTCGAGATGGACATCGATAACCAGTACATCATGTCGCCCAAAGACATCTGCACCATCCGCGTCATCGACCAGCTGATGGAGGCGGGCGTGTCGGTGTACAAGCTGGAGGGGCGCGGGCGCAGCGAAGCCTATGTCTCCGAGGTGACAGCAGTGTACAAGGAGGCTGTGCAGTGCTGCGCGCGCGGGGAATGGAGCCCCGACAAGGTCGCCGCTTGGGAGGAGCGCCTGCTGCGGGTGTTCAACCGCCGCTTCTGGCACGGCGGCTACTACCTCGGCGAGGACTGGGATACCTGGAGCGGCGTGTCGAACAGTTTGGCGCTGGAGCAGCGCCGCCACCTGGGGCGCGTCATGCGCTGGTACCCCCAGGCGCGCGTGGCGGAGATCCGCCTGGAGGCCGAGCCCCTGTCCGTGGGCGATAAAATCGAAATCACGGGCTGCACGACGGGCATTGTGCGCCTCGTCGTGCCCGAGCTGCGCGCGGATGATGCCGAGGGGGTGACGCAGCGCCTGCAAACCGTTCCCAAGGGAGCGCATGCCCTAGTGGCGGTGGACACCAAGGTGCGCCACGGCGACAAGGTGTACCTCGTGACCCGCCGCAAGCTGAGCTGAAAACCATCGCCCTGTCCCCCTGCCATGAACATCCTGTTTACCGCCGAGGAGATTGCCGCCGCCGTGCGCCGCACGGCGGGCGAGCTGCGCGCCCATTTCGGGGAGGAGGAGCCCGTGCTGGTGCTGGCTCTGCTCAACGGTGCGCTCTGGTTTGCCGCCGATTTGCTGCGCGAGCTGCCGCCGAATTTCTGTCTGGAAACGCTGCGGGTGTCGAGCTACGGCTCGGGCACGAGCAGCAGCGGACAGCTGCGCTACCTCTCCCCGCTGCCGCCGGTGCGGGGGCGCCGCGTGCTGCTGCTCGACGATGTGCTGGACACGGGGCTCACGCTGGCGATGCTCAGCGAACAGCTGCGGCGCGAGGGCGTGCGGGAGCTGCGCACCTGCGTCGCGGTGGACAAGCCCGAGCGCCGCGTAGCCCCCATCAGCCCGGATTTTGCCGCCCTGCGCGTCGAGCGCGGGTTCCTGCTGGGCTACGGGATGGATTGGGACGACCGCTACCGCAACTTGCCCTACATCGCCCGGATGGAGGACTGAGCCCCCCACCGCGCACCGCCACATCCCCTCCACGCTGGCCTCTGCCGCGCCTCGGCAGACAAAAATCCCCGGCACCGCAGGCGATGCCGGGGGGAGGGAAGGGCGCTGCGCCCCGCGCTTACTTGCTGCGCTTTTGGTAAGCCTCGCGGCGCTTGGCAAAGTTCAGGGCATTCACCTCAACCTTGTCGAGGGCCTCCTTGGCCAGCCGCTGAATATCGTCGTCAGGGTCCTTGGTGTACTTCGTCAGCTGGTTCTTCACCCAGGGATAATCACGCAGCGAGGCGAGCACATTGATGAGCTGCTTCTTCTGCGTCTTGAGCCCCTCGAGCTTCTTGAGCTCGGCCTTGAGCGCGGGCAGCTCGGGGCTGTCGTCGCCCACATAATTCGCCGAAGCCTCGTCGGTCTTGTCAATCAGCTCGGGCAGCCTGGAGATATCCGCATCCAGCCCGTCGAAATACAAGCCGATAATCTTCTCGGCCACGTCATCGCTGCGGTCGCGGTTCTGGGCAAAGAGACTGCCGATGGTGAGACGCACCTGCTCCTTGGCGCGATCATCGGGAGCCTTCTCCTGCAGTTCGAGAATGTAGTCGAGGATGGAATCATCGCCCCAGTAGCCGACAAAAGTCAGCCCCTGACCCTTGGCCCACTTGGCGGGATTCTCCAGCTCCTTCTTGTAGTAGGCCAGCGCCTTGGGGGAGGATGCCTTGGCCAGCGTGGGCACCAGCGGGCGCAGGTTGGACACGCGCTTCTTCTCCGGCAGCTTGACCAAGTTCTCGAAAATCTTGTCGCCCAGAGCTGCCTTGGCGGCGGGGTCGTCCATCATCTCCAAAATGTTGTCCAGACAGACGGCGAGCGGCTTGGCCAGCTGGCTGTCCGTCTTGTCGCTGGCCAGCAGCCCCAAAATGGCGGGCACATCACTCTGCGTCACGCGCAGACCCATGCCGTTCCACACATAGGCGAGAATTTCATTCTTCTTGGTCCACTCCGGCTGGGCGGCGATGGTATCGGCGAGCTTTTTGAAGTTCTTTTGCACGCTCTTGCTGTCCGAGATGGCCATGCGCTGAATCAGCCAGTTGAACAGCGTGGGGCGAATGACCTTGGCCTGCTTGCCCATCGTGGCAAAGACGAGGTCGGCAATGTTGTCATCGGCCTCGGAGGCCAGCCCCAGCAGCAGGCAGGCGTTCTGAGCCACCCCTTCGGCATTGCCGCCGTAGAGCGGTTTGCCCTTCTCGTTGGTGGCATTGGGGTGCACCACCACCTCCAGCAGCGCCTTGGCATCCTTGAGCGAGCAGGTGATGTCCACCTGACGCGCCTTGGCATCCGCCAGCGTCTCCACCCCCTTTTGGTTGATGCTCTGCGCACGCACCAGCAGGGTGTTGATATAGTCGCGGTGCGCCTTGATGCGCGCCTCGCGGGCATTGTGCCGCACCACCACCACCGAACAGATGGTGCCCATCGCCACGATCGCCGCCACGCCGCAAAGGAAAGGCAGGCGCTTCCACATGGGGGTGGCATTCGCCGTGTCCTGGAGCGCCTGCAGATAGGCATCGCGGGCGGCAAGCTCCTCCTCGGACAGCTCCGCCGGCGCATCGCCCTCCGCCGGAGCCTCCTCCGCTGTCGGAGCCGCTTCGGTAGGTGCAGGCTCTGCGGCAGGCTTGGCCGCCTTGGCGGCCGCAGGCTTGGCAACGGCCGCAGGCTTCTTCACCGCCGCCGCAGGCTTCTTCACGGCAGCGGCGGGTTTCTTCACCGCGGCCGCAGGCTTGGGCTTCTCCGCCTGCGCGGCAGCAGCCTGTTCGGCGGCAGCCTGCTCGGCGGCAGCTTGCTCAGCAGCGGCTTGCTCAGCAGCAGCCTGTTCGGCAGCGGCGCGTTCGGCGGCCTCCTGCGCCGCCTGAAACTCGGCCATTTGGCGGTTGTACTCCTCCATTTGGCGGTTGTACTCCTCCATCTGGCGCTCATACTCCTCCTGCGCGGCGCGGGCAGCAGCCTCCTCCGCAGCAGCCTGAGCGGCGGCTTCCTCGGCGGCAGCCTGTGCGGCCTGCTGTTCGGCGGCAGCCTGAGCAGCGGCCTGATCATCCGCCTCGGGAGTCGGAGCGGTCGCCTCGGGAGCCTTGGGCTTCTTGGGGGTGATAACCTTGCCATCGGAACCCTTCAGGCGAACGGCGCGCGCGGGCGCTGTGCCGGAGGGACGCAGAGAGAGGGGACCGGAAATCGGCCCGCCGCCGGTTTTGAGTCGGGGAGCAGCCATAAGAATCGGAAAAAGAAGTGTTCTCTTTCTAGCACATTCCCCCCCGGAATGCAAACGTAAAATAGCAAAAAACGAGTGCTTTTCGGGCTTGACTCGCCGGCGCTTCGGCGTTAGAATGCGCCCCGTTCAACATGTAGCGCACAAGCGCGTAAGTCTGGTTGGCAGGCTTACGCGCTTGTGCGTTTTTTGCTCTCCGCTCATGACAACACACACCAATCCCCCGCTGTGGACGGGCGCCTTCGTGCGCATCTGTCTGGTCAACCTCTTCATCTTCGTCAACTTCCACGCCCTGCTGCCCACCTTTCCCTTCTATGTGGCCGCGCAGGGCGGGGGAGCCGTGGCCATCGGCATCGCCACGGCACTCTTCAGCCTGGCCTCCATCGCGGCGCGCCCCTTCGTCGGCCATGTGGCCGACACGCGCGGTCGCCGCCCGCTGCTGGTGGCGGGCACGCTCGGCATCATCCTGCTCTCGGCGGGCTATGCGGTGGCGGGCGCGCTGACGCTGGCGCTGGTGATGCGCACCGCCCACGGCGCCTGCCATGCCGCCGCGAGCAACGCCTCGAACACCTGGGTGACGGATCTGCTGCCGCGTCGCCGCATGGGCGAGGGGCTGGGCATGTTCGGGCTCTCCATGGCTCTCTCCACCGCCGTCGCTCCGGCGCTGGGGCTGTGGGTGATGCAGGCGGCGGGCTTTGCGCCCCTGTTCGGCCTCGCTGCCGGGGCGGCGCTGCTGGCGCTGCTCCTGGGGCTGAGCATTCCGAGCGGCGATTATGTCCCCAAGCGGCAGCCCCTGCAGTGGCGCAATCCGGCGGAGCGCATGGCGGTTCCGGCGGCGGTGTCGCAGTTCTTCTTCATGATGGCCTTCGGCGTGGTCGAGGTCTACATCGCCCTCTTTGCCAAGGAGCACAACCTGCCCGGCGCCGGGCTGTACTTCATCGCAGTCGCTCTCGCCACAGTGGCGGCACGCGTGCTGCTGGGGCGCACTCTGGATCGCCGGGGCGAGGCGCTGCCGGTGCTGCTGGGCAACGCCGCCATGGTGCTGAGCATGCTGCTGCCCGTGGTGGGGCACAACATCGTCTGCTACCTGATTTCGGCCTTGCTGGCGGGCTTTGCATTCGGCGCCGTCCAGCCCTCGCTGCAAACCATGGCCATGCGGGCGGTGGAGCCGGCGCGGCGCGGTGCCGCCAACTCAACCTTCCTGATTTCCTTTGATCTGGGCATTGCTCTGGGCGCCTTTGTGGCGGGGGTGCTGGTGCAGCGCTGGGGCTACGGCTGCATGTTCGTGCTCATGTCGGCGGCAGCGGTGCTCTCGGCGCTCTATTACGCGGTGGTGGGGCGGCACCACGCCTCGGCCTTCCGCGCCGCCGCCCCGGCAGCGGAGAGCGCCCCGAGTGGGGAGGCTCTGCCCCGCATCATCACCATCTCCCGCGAGTACGGGAGCGATGGCCATCGGCTGGGGGCCGAGCTGGCGCGCGGGCTCGGGGTGCGGCTCTACGATCGGCACCTGCTCGAGCTGGTGGCGCGCGAGAGCGGACTGCGCCCCGAGGATGTGAGCGACGACGAGGAGAGCGCTCTCGGCCTGCTGCGCACCGAGGACAGCGAGCAGGCCGACCTGTTCCGCCTGCAAAGCGCGCTGATTCGCCGCTTGGCGGCGGCCGAGCCCTGCGTCATCGTGGGGCGACTGGCCAACTTTGTGCTGCGGGGGCGCCCCAACTGCCTGAGCGTCTTTATCTATGCCGATGAGCCCACGCGCGCGCGCCGCATTGCCGAGCGCGAGGGCATCAGCGAGAGCGAAGCTCTGGCCGCCCTGCGCAGCGCCGACCGCCGCCGCCGCGACTACTGCCTGCACTACACGGGCTGCGACTGGGGCGACCGTCGCTACTACCACGCGCTCATTGACAGCGGGCGCACCGATGCCCTCGCCGTGCTGCGCGCGCTGGCGCAGCAGCAGGGCTGAACAACAGGCCCCCGCCGCGCAGGAGAGGCGCGGCGGGGACCGGAGGGGGATTTACCTGCGCAGGGGCAGGGCAACAAGCGCCCCCACCCAACTTGCACCGGGGCAGGGCAACAAGCGCCCCACTCAAAAATCCTCGCAGTGAATCTCGAAGAAGCTCTGCGCGTAGAGGCAGGTGGGGCAGACCTCGGGAGCCTGCGTACCGACCACGATGTGCCCGCAGTTGCGGCACTCCCACACCTTCACCGTGCTCTTGGCAAAGACCTGCGCCGTCTCCACATTGTGCAGCAGGGCGCGGTAGCGCTCCTCGTGGCGCTTTTCGATGGCCGCCACCATGCGGAACTTAGCGGCCAGATCCGCAAAGCCCTCCTTCTCCGCCGTCTCGGCAAAGCCGGCGTACATGTCGGTCCACTCGTAATTCTCGCCGTCGGCTGCGGCGCCGAGATTGGCCGCCGTGTCGCCGATGCCGCCCAGCTCAGTGAACCAGAGCTTGGCGTGCGCCTGCTCGTTGGCCGCCGTCTTGAGGAAGAGCGCGGAGAGCTGCTCATAGCCCTGGTTCTTGGCCACCTCGGCAAAGTAGGTATACTTGTTGCGCGCCTCGGATTCGCCTGCAAAAGCCGTGTGCAGGTTCTTCTCCGTCTGCGTCCCGGCGTAGCGATTGCCGCCCTCGGCGGGGGCAGGGGCGGGCGCCAGCGGCTTGAAATCCGTGGCCGGGTGCTTGCAGAGCGGGCAGACAAAGCCCTCGGGCAGCACCTCGCCCTCGTAGATGTAGCCGCAGACGGTGCAGATCCAGCCCTTCTTGGCCTCGGCCTTGGGCGCGGCGGGCTTGGGCTTGATGTGCTGCTGGTAGTAGGTGTAGGTCGTAGAGGGCGTGTCGCTGAGCTTCTTGCCGTCCGTGACTCGCGCGATGAAGAGGGTGTGGGTGCCCAGGTCGATGCTCTGCTCCACCTCGGCGGAGAGGTAGGCGTTGGCCCCCTCGGTGATGTACACTAGCCCGTTGGCCGAGCGCTCAAAGCGGATGCCGACGCTCTTGTCCACCTGATGCCCGCTTTGGAAGCCCCAGTGGCGGAAGGTATCGAAAGCCGCCCCCTGCGAGAGAATCGACACGTTCAGCTTGCCGCTGCGCAGCACGAAATCATGCGTGAGATTCGACTTGTTGATGGCGACGGAAATGCGGTTCGGCGTGGCGGTTACCTGCTGCACGGTATTGGTGATGCAGCCGTTGTCGCGCCCCTCCTCGGCGGAGGTCACAACAAACAGCCCGTAGGTCAGTTGAAACATGATGCTGTTGTCCATAGTCTGTGCCTTGTGGTTGCCGCACATTCTACCGGATAGGGGTGGGAAATGCAAGTTTTATTTAGAATAAATCTAATG
Source organism: Akkermansia sp. (assembly GCA_051884335.1). Taxonomy (GTDB): domain Bacteria; phylum Verrucomicrobiota; class Verrucomicrobiia; order Verrucomicrobiales; family Akkermansiaceae; genus Akkermansia. The sequence goes on from JBJEVL010000297.1 coordinate 7,367, forward strand.
TAAGCCTCACATCTTCTCCAGAAAACGGCGGGTTTCGCGGAGCTTGTCCGGGTGTTTGACGGAGAAGATGCGCGGGAAGCGCCGGTCGACCATGATGTAGTCCTTGTTGCGGGTGAGCAGCAATTTTTGACCGCTGAGCTCCACAGCGCTGATGCCGCGGCGCGTGGCGAGGATGCGGATCTGCTGCACCAGCAGCAGGTGGCGCACGGCGGGGGGCAGGGGGCCGAAGCGGTCGCGCCATTCGCGCTCGATGTCGTCCACCTCCTCGGTCGAGCAGGCGCGCGCCAGGCGGGTGTAGCACTCCATGCGCGTCTGCGTGCCCTCGATGTAGGCAGCGGGCAGGAACGCGCCGATGAGGTGCCCGGCATCGGGGCGGGTGGACAGCTGCGCCTCGGAAAGGCAGAGGAAGTCGGCCTTGAAGGTGGCATCCGCCCGCACGGTGGGCACCTTGCCCTGCAGGCGCTCGACGGATTGGCGCAGCAGTTGGCAATAAAGCTCGAAGCCGATGGCGGCGATGTGCCCGCTTTGCTGCGTGCCCAGCAGGTTGCCCGCTCCGCGGATTTCCAGGTCGCGCATGGCGATTTTGAAGCCGCTGCCCAGCTCGGTGAACTGCTTGATGGCCGACACGCGCTTGCGGGCATCGCCCGTGACCATCGCCTCGCGCGGCAGCAGCAGGTAGGCATAGGCGCGGTGCCCGCCGCGCCCCACGCGCCCGCGCAGCTGGTAGAGATCGGCCAGCCCGAAGCGATCCGCGCGGTCGATGATGATGGTGTTGGCGTTGGGAATGTCGATACCGCTCTCGATGATGGTGGTCGCGAGCAGGATATCGGCCTTGCCCGTCACAAAGTCGCGCATGATGCACTCCAGCTCGCCCTTGTCCATCTGCCCGTGCCCCACCACGATGCGGGCGCGCGGCGCCAGGCGGTGCAGGGTTTCCTCCACCCGGCGGATGTCGTGCACGCGGTTGTGCAGGAAAAACACTTGGCCGTTGCGCGCCAACTCGCGCTCGATGGCGCGGGCGATGAGCTCCTCGTTGTAGGGGCAGACGGCGGTCTGCACAGGCAGGCGGTTGAGCGGCGCGGTGTCGATGGTGCTCATGTCGCGCGCGCCCATGAGGGCGGTGTACAGGGTGCGGGGAATGGGGGTGGCGGAGAGCGTCATCATGTCCACCATGCGGAACATGCGCTTGAACTGCTCCTTGTGGCGCACGCCGAAGCGCTGCTCCTCGTCGATGACCGCGAGCCCCAGGTTCTTGAAATGAACATCCTTGGAAATGAGTCGGTGTGTGCCGATGACGAGGTCGACCGAGCCGTCCGCCAGCCCCGCAATGATGGCGCGTGCCTTGGCGGCGGGGGTGAAACGGCTCAGCAGCTCAATGCGCACGGGGTATTCGCTCATGCGGCTGCGGAAGGTGCGGTAGTGCTGGTCGGCCAGCACCGTGGTCGGCGCCAGAATGGCGCACTGCCGCCCGCCCGTGACGCACTTGAACGCCGCGCGGATGGCAACCTCGGTCTTGCCGAAGCCCACATCGCCGCAGATGAGGCGATCCATCGGGCGGGGGGACTCCATGTCCGCCTTGCACTGCTGAATGGCGCGCAGCTGGTCGGGCGTTTCGCGGTAGGGGAAGGCCGATTCGAACTGCCACATCCACGAAGAGTCGGCGGGGTGGGCATAGCCGGCGCTGCTCTCGCGCGCGGCCTGCACCTCCAGCAGCTGCGCGGCGTAGTCCGCCACCGCCTTCTCCGCAGCTTGGCAGGCGCGCCGCCAGCGGGCATCGCCCAGGCGGCTCAGCTCGGGCGCCTTCGCCCCCAGCCCCACGTATTTGGAGACCAGGTGGCTCTGCTGCAGGGGCATGCGCAGCAGCACATCGCCGGCGTAGCGGATGTGCAGCTCCTCCTCGCCCGTCTGCTCGTTGCGGATGATACCCAGGAACTTCCCCAAGCCGTGTGCCGCATGGATGACGAGGTCGCCGACCTCGATTTCGCGCAGCGGCGCCTGAGCGCGGGCGCGGCGCAGGCGCTCCTCGCGCTCGGCGCGTGCCCGCGCCTGCGGCGCGGAGTAGCGGCCGAAGATTTCCGCCGCCGAGAGCACCGCCGTTTTTGCGCCGGGAATCGAAAAACCGAAAGGCAGGTCGCCATCGCAGCTCCGCACAAATTGCCAAGCCTCGTCCCCGCCGCAGATTTCCTCGAAACGCTCCTTCTCGCCCGCGTGGGGGAAGTACATGAGCACGCGCCAGCCCTGCTCGCGCCAGCGCAGCAGGATTTGGCGCGCCAGCGCGCGCCGCGCCTCCTGCATGACAAAATCCCCCGTCTCGAACGAGCCCAGCGGGCTGCCGAGGAAAGCCGTGTCGGCGCCGTCGCACCCCACGGGCAGCAGCTCGGCGCGGTCGGGTGGCAGCTCGAAAAGCACCACATCGCCGCGCACGCCGCTGCCCGGCAGGGCGACGACCCAATCCTGCGGCGCTATCTGCTCGCGCAGCGGTCGGGCGGCGGGCGGCTCCTCCAGCACCAGATCGGCGCGGTCGAGCTTGCGCACGGAGAGCTGGGAATCGACATCGAAGCTGCGCAGACTCTCGATGCTGTCATCAAAAAACTCAATGCGCAGCGGCCGGGCGGCCTGCAGGGGGAAGACATCGAGGATGCCGCCGCGCAGGCTCCACTGGCCGCGGGCGACCACCTGTTCCGCGCGTTCAAAACCCCGCTCGCCCAGCTCGGCGATGAGGCGTTCAGGCGGGCAGCTCTGCCCGACGCTCAGTTGCCGCGTGCGCCCCGCACGGCGGTCGAAAAGGGGAGCCGGCTGCTCCAGCGCAGCGGCGGTGAGCAGAACCACCTGCGTGCCGCTCGGCGCACCGGCGATGGCGTGCAGCGCGGCCAATCGCTCCGCCACCAGGTCAGGGTCGCTCAGACCGTTGTTGATGTGCACCTCCTGCTCCGGCACAAAGACCGCGGGCAGGCGGCTCCACAGCGGCCATTCCGCCGCCGTGCGCTCCTGCGCGGGCAGCGCATCGGCCACCACCCACACGCGTCGCGGCTCGCGGCTCTGCGCGGCCACCAGCGCCGCCACAAACGCCCACGCCGCCGGGCAAACCCGCTCCAGCACCAGCGGGGTCTCGTCCCCGCGGGCTCGCCGAAGAAAAAAATCCCGCACCCCGGCAAAGGCAGGGGTGTGGGCGACGACATCTGTGAGCGCCTTGGGCACGCCGCTGCCAGTGTAGCAGCCGAGTCCCCGCTTGTCAAACGGGACTATTTCCAGAACGTGGCGCTGGCATTGCCCAGCGTAGCCATCATGTAGCGGGTGCGCAGCAGGGTGAGGCTGCTGTGCCCCATCTCCATCTGCAGCTCGTTGAGGTCGCGGAAGTGCTGCGCGTGGTAGGTGGCGAAGGTGTGGCGGCAGATGTCGGGCTGCCACTGTTCAAAGCCCGCCGAACGCCGCAGCGCCCGCCAGCGCAGCGTCCAGCGCTTGGGAATGACGCAGAGCTCGCGCGGCAGCCGCGCCACCTTGCGCAAGGGGATGATGCGCCCGCCGCCCGTCTTGCTCGTCTGCGGGCGGATGAGCAGCTGGCTGTGCTCCCAGTCGATGTCCGTGGCGGGGTTGATGCGCGCAATTTCCGCCGGACGCACCCCGCAGTAGAGCAGCAGATTGAGCGAAAAGCGCATGTCGGCATACTCGCGGCGCGAGGCGACCCGCTCCAGCCGCCGCACCTCATCCAGCCGCAGCGGGTGAATTCTCTTCTCCGTCACTGCGGGAATATCAATGGGCGTAACGGGGTTCTTCGAGCACCAGTCGTGGCGTATCCCGAACGCAAAGATACTGTGGAGGATGGCGCGCGCCTTGCGGTAGCTGTGGGCGCTGTGCCCGAAGCCGCGGGAGAGGACCTCGCGGCATTCGGCGGTCGTGATGGCGCGTAGCGGACGCGCGCCCAAGCCCTCGATGCGCAGGAAGCGGTGGATGTAGTAGCGCAGGTCGCGCCGTGTGACGCTGCGCCGCGAAGCGCGCGCCTGCAGGCTCAGGTCAGCCGCCGTGGAAAAGCTAACGGTGGCCGTGCTTCGGTGGACGGTGGCAACTCCCTCGCGGATGATTTGCCGCAGCAGTCTCATCATGCTCTCCCGATCCTGTGGGAGATCGGAAAGACCGTGAGTTTCCAGCGCTTCGAGCAGGAGACGTGCAGAATCGTTCTCATCAACGGGGAGATTCTTCAGCAGTGTTTTTGCGGTTTTCATTTGTTAGTTGTAGTACGAGAACTGTTCGGAAAAAATCTTTTTTTGCGACAGGAAGTTTTTGCAAAGCGTTTATGAGCTTGCTCCGCTGCCCGACTCGGTGTACGATGGGGTACGATGAGAAGGACTCCCATACCCGGACTGGTGCTGGCGGACGGCTGGCTGGCCCCCTTTGAGCGCGACATCAGGGGGCGGCTGCGGCTCTTCGATGCCAAGCGCGAGAGTATCCGCCGGCGCTGGGGCTCGCTGGCGGCCTTTGCCGACGGCTGCCGCCGCATGGGCTTCAACCGCGACCCCCGGACAGACGAGTGGGTCTACCGCGAATGGGCACCGGGAGCCCGCGGGCTGTGGCTCATCGGCGACTTCAACGGCTGGGATCGCAGCGCCCACCCCATGCAGCCCACCGCCACCGGCGTGTGGGAGCTGCGGCTGCCCGCTGCGGCCTTGCAGCACGGGCAGCGGGTGAAGGTGCACGTCGTCGGCGCGGATCTGCAGCACCGCGACCGCATCCCGGCGTGGATCCGCTTCACCGAGCAGAACCCGGAAAACTTCGACTACTGCGGCCTCATCTGGGAGCCCGCCAAACCCTATGAGTGGCGCCACCCGCGCTGGAACCCCGCCCGGCTCGGCACCCCCTTCATCTACGAAGCGCATGTGGGCATGAGCGGGGAAGAACCCCGCATCCACAGCTACCGCGAGTTTGCGGACAAAGTGTTGCCGCGCGTGCGCGCGCTCGGCTACAACCTCGTGCAGCTCATGGCCGTGCAGGAACACCCCTACTACGGCTCCTTCGGCTACCACGTCTCCTCCTTCTTTGCCCCCTGCAACCGTTTCGGCACGCCCGAGGACCTCAAGTACCTCATCGACACCGCGCACGGGCTGGGCATCGGCGTGCTGCTCGACGTCGTGCACAGCCACGCCGTGAAAAACATGGCCGAAGGGCTCAACGACTTCGACGGCAGCGGCGGGCAGTACTTCAAAGCCGGCGAGCGCGACAGCCGCCACCCCGACTGGGACAGCTGCCTCTTCGACTACGGGCGGGACCAGGTGCTGGAATTCCTGCTCTCCAACCTGCGCTGGTGGCTGGAAGAATACCGCTTCGACGGCTTCCGCTTCGACGGCGTCACCAGCATGCTCTACATCCACCACGGGCACGAACCCTTCACCGAGCTCGGCTGCTACTACAACACGCAGGTCAATCCCGATGCCGTCACCTACCTGCAACTGGCCACCGATCTGGTGCATGAAATTTGCCCCGGAGCCTACATCATCGCCGAGGACATGAGCGGCATGCCCGGGCTCTGCCGCCCCGTGGACGAAGGCGGATTCGGCTTCACCCACCGCCTCGCCATGGGGCTGCCCGACTACTGGATCAAGCTGCTCAAAGAGAAAAAAGACGAGGAATGGAGCATCGGCGACATGTGGTACACCCTCATCAACCGCCGCTACGGCGAGCCCAACATCGCCTACGCCGAAAGCCACGACCAAGCCCTCGTCGGCGATAAAACCATCGCCTTCCGCCTGATGGATGCCGAGATGTACACCCACATGAGCTGCGAGAGCCACAGCCTGATTATCGACCGCGGCATCGCGCTGCACAAAATGATACGGCTGGTCACGCTGGCCGCCGGCGGCGAGGGCTGGCTCAACTTCATGGGCAACGAGTTCGGGCATCCCGAGTGGATTGACTTTCCCCGCGAAGGCAACGGCAACTCCTACCAGTACTGCCGCCGCCAGTGGAGCCTGGTCGACAGCGAGCTGCTGCGCTACCGCCACCTCAACGCCTTCGACGCCGCGATGGTGCAGCTGGCCGCCGGGCGCGACCTGCTCGGAGCCCCCCCCGCGCAGCCCCTCAACATGGACGAAAGCAACCGCGTCATGGCCTTCTGCCGCGCCGGGCTCCTCTTCGTGTTCAACTGGAACGGCGAAACCGCCATTCCCGACTACCGCCTGCCCGCGCCGCAGGCAGGGAACTGGCGCATCGTGCTCGACAGCGACGAACCCCGCTTCGGCGGCTTCGGCCGCCAAGACCACCGCGTGACCCACTGCACGGACGACAACGGACAGCTGGCGCTCTACCTGCTGCCGCGCACCGTCCTTGTGCTCGAAGCCTGCCCCTGAGACGGGGATCGCTCAGCCCCGCGCCGGCAACGCGCGGAGAGGGATGGTGAGCGGGGGGCGCGCTGAGCCCGAACCCGCTCGCGCTCAGCCTCGCGCCAGCAGTTGAACCACGAGCTTGCGATCCGGCGAAGCCATCGGCTCGCACTCCAGCCGCGCGAGCGGAACAAAAAATTCCCCCTCGCGCGGCTGCTCGTCCGGAGCCGCGCGGAACAAGCGGCGCAGCACCCGGTAGCGGGTAACGCTGTAGCGCTGATCGAGCAAATGCTCCAAACCCGCCACCTCCGCCGCGCTGCGGCGGGGGAGGCGCAGCATCCCCGCATGCCGCGCACCGCTCGGCTGGCGCTCCATCAGCAAACCCTCGGGCGTCAGCGCCCAAAGATCGCAGTGCTCCGCGCGCAGCAGCTCCGGCTTGGGAAGCTTCATCGGCAACAGCTCCGGGCGACGCGTCGCGCAAAACGCCCGCACCGGACACAGCAAACAATCCGGCTGACCGCCCGTGCAGACCCTCTGCCCCAGCTCCATCAGCGCCGCATTGTACGCCCGCGCCCTCCCCGGCGACACCAAACGCGCCGCCAGCGCCCACTGGCGGCGGCGACCCTCCGGCGCATCCACCGGCGAAGCATCATCAAACAAACGCGCCAGCACCCGAGCCACATTCGCATCCACCAGCGGGGCAGGGCGGTTAAACGCAAAACTCAGCACCGCCGCCGCCGTGTAATCCCCGATACCCGGCAGCGCACGAATTGCCCCCGGATCCTCCGGAAAACAGCCGGCGTGGCGCGCCACAATCGCCCGCGCCGCCGCCTGCAGCGAACGCACACGGCGGTAATACCCCAACCCCTCCCACGAACGCAGCGCCACCTCCTCATCCGCCTCCGCCAGCGCCTGCGGCGTCGGGAAACGGCGCATCCACGCCACATAACGCCCCAGCACCGTCGGAATCGTCGTCTGCTGCAGCATCACCTCACTCACCAAAATCGCCCACGGATCCGTTGTGCGCCGCCAAGGATAATCACGCGCCTCGCGGTCGAACCACGCCACCAACGCCGCCGCAAACACAGGCGCCATCGCCCCCGCCCGCCGCAGCATCGCCGCCTCCGCACCTCCCTCCTGCGAAGCATCCACCGGCAAAGCGTACTCGAGAGCCGCCTGCGAGCCGCTCACCTGAGACCCCAGCGCACCCGCCTCCCGCGAAGCGTTCACCTGAGCCCCCTGCGCGCCACCCTCCTGAGAGCCGGACTTGCGAGGCATCACATCTTGCCGCTCACCATCTCCGTGAGCGTGTTGAGCAAATCCTCCGAGCCATAAGCCTCCGTCTGCGCCAAGTTGAGCAGCGCCACCATAAAGCCCTGAATCGCCGAGCGGACCTCCTGATCGCCCAAATGCTTGCGGAAACGCAGCTTCTGCTCCGAATCCGGCTTCGGGAGACTCTCAGCGCGCTGGCGCAGCGCCTGCATACGCCCGGAAATATCCTTCACGCGCGGCACCGCCGCATCCGCCGAAGCGCGGTCACTAATCCCGTTGAGCACCTCCGTCAGCTCATGCAGCAGCACCACCGTCTCGCGCCCCGCGCGCACATAGCCATCCTCCTCGGGAGAAACAGCAGGCTGCGCCCCCTCCGCCGCCGACAGCGGAGCCGACCAAACAGCCCCAACCGCAGCAAGCAAGGCAACAACAGAGAATCTCATGACATGCAACATCGAACGTGGAACATTCTAAACACCCGCCAAGCTAATGTCAACGGGAAAACCCGCAAGAGACTCAATCACGGAACATTTTTTGCCGAAGACGCCGCCTGTGGAACCAAACGATCCAAACTGAAGCGCCAATGAATATCCTCCACATTGCCGAAAATGAGAATATCAATCATATAATCCGACAAAAACGTCAGCGGAGCCACCAGCGCCGTCGGCAAACTCGACATCGTCGGCCACAAATTCCCCTTTAAATCCAGCGAATCCAAATTCAGCGCCAAATTCATCCGCACACTCAGATTGTACCCCTTCGCCTTCGCCTGCCGCGCATACAAGGTCCCATCGGCAATCTCAAACTCCGCATACGCATTCTGAATATCATAGCGCAGCAAATGATTCGCAAAAGGCACCCGAGACGCCGTATCCGTCACCGTCGTCCCCACGCGCTCCACCGTACTGCCCGTGCTCGAAAACAAGCGGCCGAACATCCGCACCAGCCAATTCGGCTCTCGCTGCTCCCCCGTCTGCTCATGAATAGCCCTCCGCTCCAGCGACTCCAGATTACCCGGCAAATCCGAAATAAACGCATTCAGCGGCTTAAACAGCGAAAGCTCCAGCAAATCACCATTGCTCACATCCAGCTTGCCGTAAGCGCGCAAATCCTGCAACTCCGGGCTCGGCGAGCGGAAGCGAATCTCCCCGTTGCACATCGCCGGAGAAAGCTGCTTATCATACGAAGCCGCAATCGCCCGCAAATCCATATTCTGCGCCTCCACAAAACCATCAAACGATGTACTCTCCCCCGCAATCCCCAAATGAACCGCCGCCCGCATCACCCCGCCCCAGCACTGCGCCGTCATATCACTGAGCACCACCGCCTCATCCGACAGCGTCACAAAACCCGAAAAATGCGCGAGCGGAATCTGCGTCCCGAGAAAACGGAAAAAGCCCTGCGACCCCTCCGGCAGCATCTCCGCGCGGATACAGCCGCTCATCGGCACCGTGCAACTCGACGCAAGCGGGAACACACAGCTCGCCGTCGACACCTGCACCGGCTGCGGCAGCACAATATCCCCCATATACTCCAACAACTCCGGGAAAAACATCCCGAACGAATACGCCGGATAGCATGTACCGCCGATATTCGTCAGCCGCAGCGTATTCGCCTCCAAATCAAAAAACACATCCTCACCCTGCACCACACACTCCGTCGGCCCCTTCGCAAAACCCTGACGGCGCAACCAGCGGCGATTATCATAGCGCAGGTACGGAGAAGACAAATCAATCGTCGTCACATCCGGCAGCGGCTGACCCGCCGCATCCCGCACATCCATGCGCACCACAACATCCACCCCGCAAGTCGCCTGCGCCACCCGCACAAAAGGATCCGCCCCCCAAGCCTCGCACAGGCGCTCCCCCACCACCTGACCCGCCGCATCCCGCACATCCTCATAAGCCCCCAGCAAATAATCCGTGTCGCGAATATCAGCATCGCAATGCACGCGCAAATCCAGCCCGGAGCCATAGCGCACCACCGCGTTAATATTCTCCGCCGTCACGCGGCTGAGCCCCGGCGTAAAGCGGAAATCGCGGATAATCTCGTGCGCATCGGCATCATCAATCAACGCATCGACCAGATCCGCCGTCAGCGTGTTGCGCCCCGTCAGCGTCAGCGACTCCCGCAAATCACCCGCCACATCCAGCCACAGCCCCCCCCCCTGCGCATGCGACAACTCCACATGCGCGGCACAAAGCAAGCGCTCCTCCTCATCCGGGCACAGCGTTGCGCGCAGCAGCACCCCCAGCGCCACGGGATGCTCGCGCAGCGCAGGCAGCTGCGGCGTGCGCACCAGCTCCGGCACCTGCAACTCCAACTCCGCCCGGTTCAGGCGGAAAGGCTGCACATCCAGCGACAGCAGCGGCACCTGGCCCTGCACCAACTCCGGCAAGCGCAGCAAATCCGTCGTCCAGCCCTGCGCCGCCAGCAAACGCTCCGCCGCCGCCGGAGAAAGCGCGAACGACGCATCGCGCAGCAGCAACTGCAAGCGCCCGTCCTCCTGCTGCAACTGCACTTGTGAACCCAGCCGCAACTCCCGCTCATTGAGCACAGCCGCCAGCGCCAACTGCCACCCCCCATCCCCCTCCGGGTGCACAGCGAGCGACAGCGCGCGCAACTCACCCCAATCCGGCGAGCGCAGCGCCTCCAACTGCACATCCAGCACCCCCGGCGAACCCTTGAGCACCTGCCGCCAATCAGGAGCCAGGCACAAATGCCGCGCACCCTCCAGCGTCAGGCAGAAATTCTCCGCCGACATCGAGCGCCACGACGCCTGCGCGCAGCGCAGCGCCGCCGAAAGCTCCTCCACCGCGCCCGCCGCCGCATCATCCCACGGCAACCGCAACGCGCGGAGCTGCACCTGCGCCTGAACCCCGGCAAGGCCATCCTCCCCCTGCGCCAGCGAACCCGCGTGCAGACGGAACGCCGCCTCCCCGATAGAAAGAGCATCGTCACCGAGCTCCGCCGCCTGCACATCCAGCGTCGTCTGCACATCCTCCGCCGACAGCTCCCCGCCGCACAAACGCGCCGCCTGCAGCAGCAAGCGCGCACTTGCCACCCTGGCGCGTGTGCCGTCCCACTCGGGCTGCTCCAACTCCAGCGTCAGCTGCGGTTGCTCCACGGCGCCCGCCTCAGTCGCGCAGCGATCCCACGCCGCGCGGAGACTCGCGCGCGTCAGCGTGGGCAGCAGCTCCTGCAAGCGCGTCTCCCCCGGAACAAAGCGCGGCATCTGCAAGCCGAGCTGCGCGTTGAGCTGCAGCTCCCCCTCCGACTCCCAGCCCGCCGGCAACGGCAAAGGCTCCCCCGCCACACTCTGCCACAACTTCTGCAGGCAGGGCAGGGCAGCCCGCAGCTCCGCGCGCGCCTGACCCTGCCCCCCATACACCTGACCCTCCGCACGCAGCGAAGCATCGGGCAGCTCCAACTCCAAATTCGTGAGATTGATATTGCCGTCCTCCAAATACAGCGAAAGATCGACATGGCGGAACTCGAGCTCATCGAAGCGGAGGTCGCCCTGCACCACCTGCGTGTTGAGCGCGTAGCGCTTGAGCGCCCCATCCTCGGCAAACAACGCATGCCCCCGCATGCGGATGGTCGGCGGGGTTGCACGCACCACCCGCGCGCGCCACGCCGCCAGCTGCTCGTCCCCGTATGTCTCCGCCAACTGCAGCAGATTCGCCGTGCTGTCCAGCTCGACATCCAACTCGCGGCGGTCGAGATCATAGCCGCCGCGCAGCGAAATCTGCGTCTCGGGCGACAGCGTGCGGAAGCCGCTGCGGTTGATCGTGAGCACATTCTTCTCCAAGCGGGCATCCAGCACCAAATCGTGCAGGCAAAGCTCCGCAGGCGTTTGCAGCGTCGGCACCTCGGCCAGCAGCGACACCAGCGGCAGCTCACCCAGCAGATTCACGCGGCATTGCAGCCTGGGAGCCTTCCCGGGGCTGCCCCAATCCTGACGCGCCAGCTCGCGCTGCACACGGAGCAGAGCTCCGCGGTGCTCGGCCAAAAGCGTCGCCGGGTCGGGAGCATCCCCATCCGACTCCGAGCCCTGCAACAGCGACTCCGGCACAAACACCCGCAGCTCCGCTGCCGCACCGCTGATACTCGTCCGCAGCTCCGCATGCCACAACTGCGCCTTAACACTGTGCGCCACGCGCACATCCAGTGACTCCGCGCGCAGCTCCTCGCCCTCCGCCAGCGGCAGCCGCAGCTCCGCCCCGCGCAGATACACCGTGTGCGGCAGCACATCCCCACCGAGCAAATCAAACACATCCCACTCCGCCTGCAACTTGCGCGCCGTGAGGGTGGCAGGCAAAGCCCCTTGCTGCGGCAGCGCCGCGCGGATGCCCTCCGCCTTGAACGCCAGCCCCGACTTGGGAGCCAGTCGCAGTCGCTCCAGCTGCACCTGCAAACCCTGCGCCGCCAGCTCGCGCTCCATCGCGCGCAGCGCACAGGACGGCAGCCCCGCCAAACTCAACCAGGCAATCAACCCCGCAGCCAGCACCAGCCCCACCAGGCACAGAACCGGGAGGAGAACACCCACGCGTTTGATGGGCAGTTGGCCGCGCATAGGGCAGGGGGCGCGTGCTTAAATTTCGGGGTCACTCTCGCCCTCCGGCAGCGGGGGCGCTTTCGGCAAATTTTTGTCGATATCGTCCAGCAGGTTGACCAGCTCCACCCCTCGGCGGGCTGAATCATCGTGGCGGAACGTGAGCTTGGGCGTGTTGCGCAGAATCACGCGGCGGCTGACGGCCCGCTGAATCTCGCCGCGGTGCTTACTCAGCTTCTCAATCACCTGCGCGGGGTGCATCCGCCCCACCACGCCGACCCACACGCGCCCCTCCTTGAGATCCTCGGTGATTTCCACATCGAGAATCGAGACAATGGTGCCGGACCAATCAAACTCCTTCTGAACGTAGGAGCTGATTTCGCGTTTCATCAGCTCATTGACCTTGTCGAGGCGTCGCGCGGGCATGGCGGGGAATGGGGGTTACAGACTCTGCTTAATCTTCTCGAGGGTGTAGCACTCGATGACATCGCCCTCCTCGTAGTCATCGTAGTCGGCCAGACGGATGCCGCATTCGAGCCCGCTCTTGACCTCCTCGACCTCGTCTTGGAAGCGGCGCAGCGTGGACATCTTGCCGTCGAACACCACCTGACCATCGCGCAGCACGCGAGCCTCGGCCTTGCGGAACATCTTGCCGTCCGAAACATAAGACCCCGCAGCCTTGCCCTTGTTCAACTTGAACACCTGCTTAATCGTGGCATGGCCGATGATGGTCTCGCGCGTCTCGGGCTCCAGCAGACCGAGCATGGCATCCTTCACCTGGTCGATCAGCTCGTAGACAATGGAGAAAATCTTGACCTGAACCCCCTCGCGCTTCACGGCGCGCACGGCGTTCGTCTCCACCTTGACATTGAAACCGAGAATCACCGCATCCGAGGACGAAGCCAGCAGCACATCGCTCTCCGAAATCGGGCCGGCAGCCGCGCCGATGAAACGGCACTCCACCTTGTCGCTCTCGATGTCCGTAATCGCCTTCTTGATGGCCTCCACCGAGCCCTGCACATCGCCCTTGAGGTAGAGCTTGAGCACCGCCTTCTGCGAGCCGTCGCCCATCATGGCCAAAATATCCTCCATGCGCGAGCGCTTGGGCTGGCGCAGGCGCTCCATGCGCAGCTCCTCCAAACGCTCCTCGGACAGCCTGCGCGCGGCGCGCTCATTCTCCATCTCCACCAGCTCATCGCCCACATTGGGCGTCTCGATGAAGCCGGAAACCTCCGCCGGCATGCCCGGAGTCACCTTCTTGATGCTCTTGCCCTGATCATTGAGCATGGTCTTGACCTTGCCCGCGAAGGGACCGCAGATGAACGGCATGCCCACCTTCAGCGTGCCGCTCTGCACCAGCACCGTGGCCGAGCAGCCCTTGCCCTGCTCCATGCGCGCCTCGATGATGGAAGCGCGGCAGTTCGCCTTGGGGTTGGCCTTGAGCTCCATCACCTCCGCCTGCAGGCAGAGCAGGTCGAGCAGGTCGTTGATGCCCGCACCCGTGTGCGCCGAAATATCCACGCACTCGATATCGCCGCCGAAATCCGTCGGCACCAGCCCCTCCTCCATCAGCTGCGTGCGCACACGCACGGGATCCGCCGCCGGAAGATCGCACTTGTTCACCGCCACAATCATCGTCTTGCCCGCCGCCTTGGCGTGCATGATTGCCTCCTTCGTCTGGGGCATGATACCGTCGTTGGCGGCAACCACCAGCACCACGATATCCGTCACATCCGCGCCGCGGGCGCGCATCTCGGTGAAAATAGCGTGGCCGGGCGTGTCGATAAAGGTCAGCGTCTGCTCGTTGTGCTGCACGGTGTAGGCACCGATGTGCTGGGTGATACCGCCGGCCTCGCCCGCCACCACCTTGGTGCGGCGGATGTAGTCCAGCAGCGAGGTCTTGCCGTGGTCAACGTGGCCCATGACCGTGATGATGGGGGTGCGCAGCCTGAGCGCGTCCTCCGGCTCCTCCTCGGGAGCCACGGCCTCGGGCTCCTTGATCTCCTCCGTCGGAGCCTTGACGCCGGCACCCTTCTCGCGCTTCTGGCGCTCGTAAGTCAGCCCGTGCTTCTCGCACAGGGCAGCCACCTGATCGCTGTCGAGAATCGTGCCCGGGTTGGCAAACACCCCCATGGGCAGCAGCTCGGCAATGAGCTTGAAAGGCTTGAGCCCGATGACCGCCGCCAAATCCGCCACGCTGATGGGAGCTTTGACCGTGATCGCCGTCTCCGCAGCCGGCTCAGCGGCAGCGGGCGCAGGCGTCGGGGCGGGCGCGGGGGCAGGAGCCGGCGTTGCCGCGGGGGCAGGCGCCGCCGCCGGGGCAGGAGCTGCTGCCGGGGTAGGGGCGGGCGCGGCGGCGGGAGCCGGAGCCTTGCGCTTCTTGGGCGCCAGCAGGTCGAGCGCCTCCTTCTTGGGCGCGGAAGTCTTGGATTCGGCCGCAGAGCGAGGCGCCGGAGCGTCCGCCGAGGGTTGAGCCTTCTTCTTCTTGGAACCACCGAGAAGATCCAGCACAACGGGCTTTTTTTGTTCGTTATTCGGCATGGGAAAAGAAATGATAGGTGAGCGGAGCCTCTCAGCAGGCCCCCTTGGCTTTGTCGACAATCTCCTGCGCCTCGGCCTCGCCGATGCCGAGCGCCTCCACCAAATCCTCGGCGGCGGCAAAGTCGGCAATCGTCTGCACGGTGGTAAAGCCGTTGGCAATCATGGCCTCGGCCAGCGCGTCGCTCACGCCGAGAGTCTGCACCAGCGCCGCAGCGCCCTCCTGCGCAATCTGCTTGGTGGCGGCGTGCTCGTCGTGCGGCTCCACGCGCACATCCCACGCCGCATCCGGCGTCGAAATCAGGCGAGCCGTCAGGCGCACATTCTGCCCGCGGCGACCCTTGGCCTTGGCGGCGGCGCGGTCGTCCTCCACGATGACGGTGACCACCCGCTTCTCCTCGTCCACATCAATGCTCAGTGGCTCGATGGGTGAGAGCGAATCCGTCACCAGCGCGGCCTTGTCCTCGGTGTACTCCAAGATGTCAACCTTCTCGCGGTTGAGCTCGTTGACGACATTCTTCACGCGCGCCCCGCGCATGCCCACGCACGCCCCCACGGGGTCGATGTTCGGGTCGTTGCTGCGCACGATCATCTTGGTGCGGTAGCCCGGCTCGCGGACAATGCGGACAATCTCGATGGTGTGGTCGGCAATCTCCATGACCTCGTTCTCGAAGAGGCGGCGCACCAGATTGGGATGGCTGCGGGAAAGGATGAGCTCGTTGCCGCGCACGCCGTCGCGCACCTCGACAATGTAGAATCGCAGGCGATCCCCGCTGGCGTACTCCTCGCCGGGGATGCGCTGGCGCAGCGGCACCAGCGCCTCGAACTTCTCCACCTCCACGATGACATCGCCGCGGTCGTAGCGCTTGACCGTGCCCGTCACCAGCTCACCGACGCGGTCGCGGAACGCATCGGCCAGCATCTCCTGCTCCGCCTTGCGGATGCGCTGCTGCATGGTCTGGCGAGCCGTCTGCACGGCAATGCGGCCGAAATCGGGCGGCGTGACATTCACGCTGATGGTGTCGCCGGGGGCGTAAACCTTGCCCTTCTTGGCGCCCTTGGCCTGAGCGACCGACAGGGGAACCTCGTTGAACGCATCCGTCAGTTCATCATCGGCCACCACCGTCATATCGGCCTTGATGCGCACGGTGTCCGTCTTGGTGTTGATGACGGCGCGCAGGCAGTGGATGCGGTCGGCACCGGGAACCATCTTGGCGTAGGCCGTCAGGAAAGAATCCTCGAGAGCTTTCAACACGCGATCAGGCGTCAGATCCTTTTCGCGAACGTAGTAATCAATGAGAGCGGTAATATCGTTGGCGGGCATGGTGAACGGCTGTTGTTTTGGTGGTGAGCGGTCTACAAAAAAAGAGCGGGTCCGCGACCCGCTCCAATCCATGTGAGACCGGAACTTGTACGCGCCCATTGTGGCATCGCGGGCTTGTGCTGTCAAGCCTTTTCTGCGCGTGCGCGCCTAAAAAGGCGGCGCGTGTTTCAACGGAGACCGAGCGGCGCATGTCTCACCCCTTTGACATGAGACTGATTCGCACCCTGCCACTGATGGCGGTGTTGGCGCTGTTGCCCGCGGGCGTCCTGCGGGCGGATTCGCCCGCCGAAAACATGGCCGATGAACTTGAGGAGCTCGCCGAGCACGCGCGCGGTCGCAACGCCGATTTCGTGCGCGCGGCTCAGCGCGGCGACAATGCCGTGATGATGGATCTGGTGAGCACCCCCCTGGCCGCCCCGATCGCGCAGCGCTCCTTCTTCCTCTATGTCGCCTCCGTGTGCGGGGCGCTTGATGTGGCGGAGCAGCTGGTGGGGCAGCAGGGTACCGACGTCAACGTGCGCGTGGGCGAGGACGGCGAGACCCCCCTCATGGCCGCCGTGGCCTGCGGGCACCTCAACGTCGTCAACTACCTCCTGCAGCAGGGCGCCAACCCCAACGTGCGCGACGAGGACGGCAAAACACCCCTGCACGAAGCCTGCGACAACGGCAGCCTGCCCATCGTCATGGCGCTGGTCGAACACGGCGCAGACATCAACGCCCGCGACGAGGACGGCGAAACCCCGCTGCACGAGGCCAAGCAGCCCGCCATCCGCGACTACCTGATCGCCCGCGGCGCGCGCTGACGTGCTCGGGCGCTGCCGTCCCCCGCCGACCGGGGAATAACGCAAATCCCGCGCAGGGCTTGTCCCTGCGCGGGATTTCGTGCGTCGCCGATGGGCGAGAGCCCCCCCATCAGCGGCGACGGCGGCGGCGAGCCGCCAAGGCCGACAGCGCCAGCAGCGACAGGGTGGCCGTCGCCGGCTCGGGGACACTGAGGCATTGGGCATACAGGGTGCCGGTGGCGGCCGTGTAGCCCAAGGCGTAGGAGCCGCCGTTCAACCCCGTGAAATAGTTCTCCAGCAGCACATTGTCCGTGGCAGTCAGATCCGTCGTGTAGGTGTTTCCAGAGAGCGTCAGCGAGCTGATGCCCGTGAAGAGATCCAGCGTGTCGCCCTCCTCCAGAGAAGAAAGCTGCGTCAGGACGGTGCCCGCAAGCGAGACGGTCGACGAGTCGGACAGAACCAAAGAGCCGCTGATGGTCACGGTGGTGTCGGCGTTGGCGTTGAGCGTCAGCGTGTTGGCGCCGGAGAGGTCGAGCCCGGCGTTGAGCGTCGCCCCGCCCGTGAGGGTAACGGCATCCGTGATGGTAATGGTGCTCTTCGTGTCGCTTTGGGAGACGCTCAGCGTGGCTTCTCCCAGCAGAGTGAGTTGCTCGATACTCAGAGCAGCCCGATTGGTGAAAGCAAGCTCACCCGCATCCACCTGCACCTTAGCGATGCTGTCCGCCACCGTGCCGCTGAAGGTCTGCGAGCCCGCCCCCTCCTTGTGGAGGTTGATGTGGTCCCCCAGTGCTGCTGCGGTGCTGTAGTTGCTTCCCGCGGTGTTGATCTGCAGCGTGCGTGTGGTACCGTCGCCCGCAAAGGTACCCACGTTGCCAAAAGCTTGCGCGCCCGAATAAATGCCCCCGACCGAGCCCGTGATACCGCGGACGGAGACCTTGTCCGTCGCCAAACCGAGAGCGAGGGTGGGATTGGTGCCCGTTGTGTTCGAACCCTTTTCGAGTTGAATAACAGCCTTGGCAGCTGCCTCGTTGCTCAAATTCAGGGCAACTTTTCGGTTGTCACCGCTTTGATTGAGTAGCAGCTTGATCGTGCCTTCGTAGTTGCCCCCTTGCACGTTAAAGACGGTGCGATACGTGGTTTTCGACTGGCTTTCGAGGGTGAGAACATCGTTCGCCGTGCTGCCGTTAGCGCTGTTGCTCAGGTTCGCAATGTTGAATTGCGCCTGATAGCCGGAATCGCC
>JBJEVL010000298.1:0-1517 GCA_051884335.1 Akkermansia sp.
CAGGACGAGATCGGCGGTGTAGCCGGGGGCAATCTTGCCCAGCCCCGTCAGCCCGAGGCTCTGCGCCTGGTTGTAGCTCGTGGCCTTGACCAGCTCGCTGAGCGGCTTGCCGGTGATGGCCTGCACATTGCGCAGACCGTGGGCAAAGCGCAGGGTGGAGCCGGCGAGATTGCCGCTCTCGAGACGCGCCACACCGTCCTTCACGATGATGGGCAGACCGCCGAGCTGGCCAGGACCGTCGGGCATCCACGAGCAAGCCAGCGAGTCGGTGATCATCATCATCTGGTCGATATCCTTGTTGGTGAAGGTGAGGTTGAGCATGTCGCGGCAGAGGTGAATCGTGTCGCAGATAATCTCAATCTTGATGTCTTTGTCCAGCATGCCGGAGCCCACGAGACCGATCTCGCGGTGGTGCTGGGGGCTCATCTGGTTGCAGAAGTGGGTCAGGTGCTTGAGCCCCGCGGCCTTCGCCTTCAGGAAGTCGCTGTACTTGGCGGCGCTGTGACCCGCCGAGCAGCTGATGCCCGCCGCCGTGGCCTTGGCGATGAATTCGACGGCTCCGGGCATTTCGGGAGCCAGCGTGATGTTGAGCACGGGGTAGATGTCGTTGAGCATGGACACCTCCTCAAAATCGGCGGGGCGGACGAAGGCGGGATTCTGCGCGCCGCACTGCTTGGGGTTGATGTAGGGTCCTTCGAGATGCACGCCGGGGGTCTTGGCGCCGGTGGGGGCGGCGGCGTATTCCTTCACGGCCTCGCAGACCTGCATGAGGGTCTTGGTGCCGAGGGTCAGGGTGGTGGGCAGCCAGGTGGTCACACCCTCCTTCATCTTGCAATCGGCAATGGTGCGGATGCTGTCAACGGAGCAGTCGCAGGCGTCGCAGCCACCGGCGCCGTGGGAGTGGATATCGATGAAGCCCGGCAGCAACATGGCTCCGGCAGCATCGATAGTCTTGTCGGCCTCGGCGGTTTCGCCGGGTTGCAGAACAGCGACAATGCTGCTGCCGTCCAGCAGGACGGAGCCGCCGTCGATGTCGATACCGGGGGATATGATGTGCGCGTTGGTGATGATGGTTTTCATGGTGTGGTCAAAGTGCTGCGGGGCTGTCGCAGCCCTGCCTGTGTGGTATTCTAGCGCGAGCCGCGCCCTCTTTCAAGGGAGAAATGAGGCTGTGACGGCGGAAAAATGCGCTTCTCATCGGCTGCGGCGGTTGAGGGCGACCACGCGTTGCTGCTCGCGCTCCAGCTCGAGCACCTGAATGCGCTCCAGCGCGGCATCGATGTTCTCGCAGATGTTCTCGGCATGCAGCTCGTTGAAGAAGGGCGAGTCGCGGCGGATGACCTTCATTGGCTGCGGTTGCACGCCGCAGAGCAGCAGGGTGATGCCGTTGTGGTGGCAGTACTCCAGAAAGTCCTCCAACACATGCAGCCCCGTGGCATCGAGCGCGGGCACGAGGCGCAGGCGCAGCAGCACATAGTCGATGTCGTGCTCCAGCGTCTTGAACACAATGTCTTTGA
>JBJEVL010000299.1:0-5914 GCA_051884335.1 Akkermansia sp.
CCTCTGCTCATTAAACGCACCAACGAAAAATTTGTTGAGGAGGGAGCGTGCAGAACGCGACTGAATCGACACAACACAACAACAAACCATGGCAAAAGAAGTAGTTAAAGTCATCAAGCTGCAGATTCCTGCGGGCGCCGCGAATCCCTCGCCGCCCGTCGGTCCTGCCCTCGGTCAAGCCGGTGTCAACATCATGGGCTTCTGCAAAGAGTTCAACGCCAAGACTCAGAAGCAGGCCGGAGATGTTCTCCCCGTCGTGATCACCGTCTACAAGGACAAATCCTTCGATTTCATCACCAAGCAGCCCCCGGCAGCCATGATGATCAAGAAGGCCGCTAACATCAAGTCCGGCTCCGGCGAGCCCAACAAGAAGAAGGTGGCCAAGATCACCAAGGAAAAGCTGATGGAAATCGTCAACGCCAAGATGCCCGACCTCAACACCAAGGATCCCGAAGCCGCCGCCCGCATCATTGCCGGCCAGGCTCGCCAGATGGGCGTTGAGATTGAAGGCCTGTAAACCCCTTCTGCAGGAGGGAAAACCGAACAAAAAACCCGAACGTACTGCTATATGTCTACAAAACGCTCCAAGCGCTACAGCGCGGCTGCCAAGATGGTCGACACGACCAAGGGCTACGCCGTTGAGGAGGCTGTCGAGCTCATGAAGAGCCTGCCCGCCCCCAAGTTTGACCCCACGGTCACCGTCTCGTTCCACCTCACCGTGGATCCCCGCAAATCCGATCAGATGGTTCGCGGGTCCGTTGCCCTGCCTCACGGCACCGGCAAGAATGTCCGCGTCATCGTCTTTGCTCAGGGTGAAGCCGCGCAGGCTGCCCTCGACGCAGGTGCCGAAAAAGTCGGTCTGGAGGACCTGATCAAGGAAATCCAAGGCGGCTTCCTCGACTTCGACAGCGCAATCGCCACTCCGGGTGCCATGGCCCAGGTGCGCAAGATTGCCCGAATCCTCGGCCCGCGCGGGCTCATGCCCAACCCCAAGACGGGCACCGTCACCGAAGACACCGCCAAAGCCGTCCGCGAAGTCAAGGCCGGTCGCGTCGACTACAAGGTTGACAAGAACGCCAACATCTCCGCAGCCATCGGCAAGCTGAGCTTCGATGCCGACAAGCTCACCGAAAATGCGCGTGCCTTCATCAGCTCCGTTGTGAAAGCCCGTCCCTCCGGTGCCAAAGGTGCTTACATCGCCTCGGCGACCATTGCCAGCTCGATGAACCCCGGTCTGGAGCTCGCCCAGTCCGAATACTCCAAGCTCTAACCCGAAACGCCAACACTATCATGAGCCACAACAAAAAAGTGAATGCTGATAAAGGTGTCATCATCGACAACCTTCTGGCTAAGGTCAATGCGTCCCCGTTCCTGTTGGTCATCGACTACACCGGTGTCACCGTTCCCGAGTTCACCGCTCTGCGTGCCGATCTTGCCGCCGCCGGTGCCTCCTGCATGGTCGCCAAGAACACCTTTATGGCCAAGGCTATTGCTCAAGCCGGGCTGCCCGACATTTCCGGGCATCTGGTCGGGCAAACCGCTTATGTCACCGGCAACAGCGATGTCTGCGCCGCGGCCAAGGTCATCAACACCTTTGCCAAGAAATCCAAGAAAGGTGCGTACAAGGTCGGTATCCTCGACGGTGCTGAATTGGCTCCCGCCAAGATTCAGGCTCTCGGCGATCTGCCCAGCCGCGAGGTGCTCCTCGCCACCCTGTTGGGTACCATCAACGGTGCTGCTTCGGCGCTCGCCCGCGTCATTCAGGCCTACGTCGACAAGGAAAACGGCGGCAGTGAGGAAACTCCCGCTGCCGAGTAAAAAAAGACCAAAAAAAGACTTGAACAGATGGCGGCGGTGTGGTATCAACCGCTCCGCCGCCTGAAAAAAGAATTAGGATCTCTGTCGGCTCTCCGGCCGGTGAGAACTGAAATGGGCGGGAAGCCCCCGTCCGCGACAAGAACCAATTACACACACACTACTACAATGGCTGATCTGAATCAAATCGCTGAAGAACTGGGCAAGCTGACCATCCTGGAAGCTGCTGAACTCGTCAAGATGCTCGAAGAGAAGTGGGGCGTTTCCGCCGCTGCTCCCGTTGCCGCCGCCGCCGCGCCCGCCGCTGCTGCCGAGGCTGCTGAGGAGAAGACCGAGTTCAACGTCGAGCTCACCGAGGCCGGTGCCAACAAGATTGCCGTCATTAAGGCTGTCCGTGCCGTCAAGGCCGGGCTGGGTCTTGCTGATGCCAAGAAGCTCGTCGAGAGCGCTCCCGCCGTCATCCTCGAAGGTGCCAACAAGGAAGATGCCGAGAAGGCCAAGGCCGAACTCGAGAAGGCCGGCGCCAAAGTTACCATCAAGTAACTCAAGATTTTCGCGAGTGCAGGGGAGAAATTTCTTCTCCCCTGCTCTTGCGTCTCTTCGTTTTCAGGCGTCTGAGCCGTATCGCCTTAAAACTTAACGCTTAACGGCTTGCGGTGGAGTGAAAGGGACTCCGCCGCCGGTAACATCGACACGGGGGTGCCCCGTCCCGCAGCTCCGTGTCGGTTTTATCACACGAAAAACCGACCTGTACCCGGTCAGGGTGCACAACATCATCTCCGCCAACTCCATGTCTAAGCCCACTCAAGAGCGAATCAGTTTCGGCAAGATCAGGGAGGTCATCGAACCGCCTAACTTGATTGAGATCCAAACCAAGTCCTACGAGGAATTCCTCCAGCGTTTCACGGAGCCGGACAAACGGCTCAGGATGGGACTGCAGGCCGTTCTTTCTGAGCACTTCCCCATTGAGAGCTACGATGGGCAGATTAAGCTGGAGTATGACTCATACGAGATTGCTCCGCCCAAGACGACCGACTTTGCGGCCATTCGCTCCGGCGAGACTTACAGCTCGGCGCTCTATGTCCGCTTCCGCCTGCACTGCGGCGACACCACCACCGAGGAGAATGTGTACATGGGTGAAATCCCCATGATTACGGATCGCGGCACCTTCGTCATCAACGGGGCCGAGCGCGTCATCGTCGCGCAGCTGCATCGCTCGCCCGGTCTGTGCTTTGAAAAGACCCACCACGCCGGCGGCAAAGACATCTTCTCCTTCCGCATCATCCCCGATCGCGGCTCCTGGCTCGAGGTGCAGTTCGACACCAGCGACCTGCTCTATGTCTTCCTCGATCGCCGCCGCCGTCGTCGTAAGTTCCTGGCCACCACCTTCCTGCGCTACCTCGGCTACGAGAGCGACCGCTCCATCGTCGAGCAGTTCTACACCATCCAAACACTCAAGCTCGCCGAAGTCAGCGGCGATGAGCTTGAGTATCTGGTTCCCTTCGAGGATGTCACCTTCGGCAGCGAGGACGGCACTCGCAAAGCCCTCATCATCTCCAAGGCCTACGAGACCCTCAGCCTGGCCACCATCCGCAAGATGCAGGAGCTGGGCATTCATGAGATCGAGGTCATCGACCAGCGCGAGGAAGAAACCCTCGTCAAGACCCTCAAGAAGGATCCCGCCCACGATCGCGAAAGCGCCCTGCGCGAAATTTTCCACAAATTCCGCCCCGGCGATCCCGCCTCCGTGCAGCAGGCCGCAACCGCCCTCGACCGCCTCTTCAAGGATGAGAAGCGCTACGATCTCACCCGCGTCGGTCGCCACAAAATCAACCAGAAGCTCGGCTTGGATGTCTCCGAGGACATTCGCCTCATCCAGCCCATTGACTTCCTTGCGGCGCTCAAATACCTGTTGCGCCTCAAGCACGGGGAAGGGCAGGTCGACGACATCGACCACCTCGGCAACCGCCGCGTGCGTGCCGTGGGCGAACTCATCGCCAACCAGTGCCGCGTGGGGCTTGCCCGCACCGAGCGTTTGGTCAAGGAGCGCATGACCCTTTGCGACACCACGCGCAGCGACATCACCCCGAGCAAGCTCATCAATCCCAAGGCGCTCAGCGCCGTCGTGCGCGACTTCTTCGGTCGCAGCCAGCTCTCGCAGTTCATGGACCAGATTAACCCCCTGGCCGAACTCACCCACAAGCGCCGCCTCTCCGCCCTCGGGCCCGGCGGCCTCAACCGCGACCGCGCCGGCTTCGAGGTGCGCGACGTGCACCCCAGCCACTACGGCCGCATCTGCCCCATCGAAACGCCCGAAGGTCCCAACATCGGCCTCATCAACTCGCTGTGCACCTACGCCAGCATCGATGAGTACGGCTTCATCCAGACCCCCTTCCGCAAGGTGCGCAAGGGCGCGGACGGCCGCATGGAAGTCACCGATGAAATCGAGTACCTGACCGCCGACAAGGAAGAATACTTCCTCATCGCCCAGGCCAACAACGAACTGGACGAGGACAACGGACACGGACACTTTGTCAAACCCCGCATCACCGCCCGTGAGCGCGGCGAGTTCATCGAAGTCGATCCCTCGCGCGTCAGCTACATGGATGTCTCGCCCAAGCAGATTATCTCCATCGCAGCCGGGCTCATTCCCTTCCTGGAGCACGACGATGCCAACCGAGCCCTCATGGGCGCCAACATGCAGCGCCAAGGCGTGCCGCTGATGGTCAACCAAACCCCGCTCGTCGGCACCGGCATCGAGGCCAAGTGCGCCCGCGACAGTTGCTCCGTCGTCTGCGCCAAGGCGCCCGGCATTGTCGCCTCCGCCACGGCTGAGTACATCGTCACCACCCCGGACGGCAACCTGCCCGTCTCCCCCAACACTTGGCTGAGCGACCCCGACAGCATCAAGACGGACGCCGACAAGGGCATCTACGTTTACCAGCTGCGGAAATTCATGCGCTCCAACGCCTCTACCTGCATCAACCAGAAACCCATCGTCTCGCGCGGCGATGTCGTCAAGCCCGGCACCGTGCTGGCAGACGGCCCCTGCACCGACGGCGGTGAACTCGCCCTCGGACGCAACGTGCTGGTGGCCTACATGTCGTGGTACGGGTACAACTTCGAGGACGCCATCATCATCTCCGAGCGCCTCGTGCAGGAAGATGCCTACACCTCCATCCACATCGAAGAGTTTGAGGAAAAAGCCCGCGACACCAAGCTGGGACCGGAGGAAATCACCCGCGATATTCCCAATGTCGGCGATGATGCCCTCAAGAATCTCGGCAGCGACGGCGTCGTACGCATTGGTGCCGAAGTGAAGCCCGGCGACATCCTCGTGGGCAAGATTACGCCTAAGAGCGAGACCGACCTCGCGCCCGAGGAGCGCCTGCTGCGCGCCATCTTCGGCGAGAAAGCCGCCGATGTGAAGGATACCTCCCTGCGCGTGCCCCCCGGCACCACCGGCGTGGTCATGGATGTGCGCATCGTGCGCACCGCAGCTCCCGGCGCGCCCGCGCTCGACATGGAGAAGGAGAGCCAGGAGCAGCGCCAGAAGGTCGACATGGAGTACCGGAGCGACCGCAAGAAGCTCACCGAGCAGCTGACCGGCAAGCTTTCCGATCGCCTGTTGGGCGAGAAGATTCCGCTGGAGGTGACCCTGGCCGGCACGAATGAGACCATCATTCCCGCCAACCGCAAGATTACCAAGTCGCTGCTGCGCAAGCTCGCCGACCATCACGACCAGATCGAGATGAACGAGAGCCCCGTTCGCAACCAAATCTTCGAGATTATCAACATCTACGAACCCCGCTTTGCGGATCTGGATGAAGAGCGCGACCGCAAGCTCGACCAAATTGAGGCCGGCGCTGAGATGGATCCCGGCGTGGTGACCGAGGTGAAGGTTTACATCGCCACCAAGCGCAAGCTCGGCGTGGGCGACAAGATGGCCGGACGTCACGGCAACAAGGGTGTCTGCTCCCGCGTGCTGCCCGTGGAGGACATGCCCTACCTGGAGGACGGCACTCCCGTGGACATCATCCTCAACCCCCTCGGCGTGCCCTCGCGCATGAACGTGGGGCAGGTGCTGGAAGCCCACCTC
>JBJEVL010000300.1:0-5896 GCA_051884335.1 Akkermansia sp.
AGCAAAAGCTGGTATGAATGGGAGAGCCAAAAATGCACGCAACCATTCGCGCATCTATGAAGAGTGTCCGTTTATTTCGTCGAAAGGGGTTCACGATGGTGGAACTCCTGGTGGTCATTGCCATTATCGGGATTCTGATGACCATGTCTGCCGGGGTGTTGCGCGATGCCGGCAAGGGGCGCAGCGTTGATTCCGGGGTGGATATGCTCGAGTCTCTCGTGCGCGAGGCACGAGCCACGGCTCAGGGCAATGATACCTATACGCGCCTTGTCATTGCTGATGATCCCAAGGATCAGAGTGCGGATTCGCGCCACCTGCGCTACATGACGGTGCAGATGCTCCGCAAGAACGGCAACAAAAATAATGGCTACGACGGGACGGATGTCTCGCAGGACGGGCGGTGGGTGTCGGTGTCATCGGGGATGATGCTGCCTCCCGGCGTTTTTTTCAGTCCGCACTACAGCCGGGCACTGGAATGGGCCGATGGCTCGGGCAACTCCATGATCGGGCAGGGCTCCGAGCGCCTCTCCGGCAAGGGTTACACGCGCGTGTACTATTTGGAGTTTGACGAGAAGGGACGCTTTGTGTTCCCGAATGCCGATCCGCTGAACCCGACGCGTCCGCAGCGCTTGGTGCTGATCAACGGACGTCTGGGCAGCGGGCGGCGCGCGCACGACGGCGTTATCCCTCTGGAGCTGGATGAGCAGAATCGTCCCGTAGGTGCCAAGGGAATTGTGGTGTGGCCCATGGGCGATGTCAGCTTGCTGCGCACAACGGAGCAGGTTTTCGCGGATGAGGAAGGCAGCAGCACCGGCACCGGCAGTAGGATAAAATCTTCCAAAGGGGATACCAAAGCGGGGGGGCGCACGCTCAAGAATGCGCGCCGCCTCTCCGAGGGTGCTAAGTCTCTGAAAGCGACAAAGAAAAATTGATAGCAGAGTATGAAACGAATGGGTGCTTTTCGTGTGCGTCGGGGCTTCACGTTGATGGAAACCCTGCTGGCTATTGCGTTGGTCGGCACGCTTTTGTCTATTTTCCTGACGGTCTTTGTCCCGGCTCGAGGATTGGTGCGGCAGGCCTTGACGCGTCAGGAGGCGGAGCGCATCACCGGCGTGCTGCGGGCGGAGATGAGCACGCTGCGGGCGGATGAAGAAGCCCCTGCATCGGCCAAGTCCTCATCGGCCACATCTTTCCTGAGCTCGTTTGACAAGGCGTTTTATTGGGTGCGCGGTTCGGTCAGACCCTCGACATCCATCGTGATTTTTTCCTACCGGGCAGATATGTCGAAGCCGCCGAGAGCAGATGGCTCGTTCCCGCCCGTGGCCGCCTCGAAGAGTGTGCCGGACGCGCACATGCAGCTGGTGACCGTGGCGTGCCCCATGAATGATCGCGTGCATCAGGATGATATCAAAGATGCGGTGGGACCGGTCTTTTTGGTGCGCATGACCCAGCTTGTCGATCGCGGAGACGGCGTCTTTCGCGCGCATAAGTCTCCCGGTGTGATTGCGGCTGCTACGGCACCTGAGGGCTATGTGTCCAATCAGGATGACGCCGAGGCGTGGGGCGGAGTCGTGTTTTGCCGAGCTGATTTCTTCCTGATGTCGCCGCCGAATCCCGCGCGTTATCGCACGAAGACGTGGCGCCAGATGGGGAGACCGCTGTTCTCCGCAAACCTGTCTTTCCATCGCTGATTCCCGGTTGTTGTTCTCCTCCTTATCTTGAGTAAACTATGAAATTTTCTCGTATTTCAGCGTCGGCGCGGGGCGGCTTCACCCTGATTGAACTGATTACGGCCATGGCCATCACCGCCATCTTGGTGCTGGTGATTATGCAGCTGACCAATCAGGGTATTGACCTTTGGAACAGTGTCCGCGAGGATGTAAGCACCACTTCGCGTTCGCGTGTGGCGCTGCAGGTGATGAGTCATGATTTCGAGTCTTTCCAAATGCGCGCCGGGGATAATCGCTACGAATGGCTGTTTGCCAAGGACAGCGAAGAGCTTGCCGGAACACCCAAGGGCCTGAAGATACCCCGATCCGTTCAGTGCGTATTCTTTGCCTGTGCTCCGGATCGCAATCCCTCGGTGAGCAGCAGCACCTCGCTGCGGAGCAACTACCGTGAAGCGCGTGCTCACAATCGCGATACGCAGGGCGATGTCAGCGCCATCGGCTATCGCCTGATGTACCGCGATCAGATTCTCAATCTGCCCGGCTCCGACGGCGGAGATTCGGGGTCATTCCCGCTCTTTTCTCTGTATCGGCAGGTTGTTTCGCCGCGCGACTCTTTCGAGCAGTTGATGGGCAAGGACAGCCTGGAGGCTGCCTATGGCTCCTTTGAGCAGGAGGATGAGAAGAAGTTTCTCTGCGAGAATATTATCGAAATGAATCTGAGTATGACCATCCGCTACTCAGATGATACCGCAGACGCAGAATCCGGGCGTGTCGGCTATAGCAGCCTGACGGTTCCCGTCATTTCGACCGGGCATAAGCGCAGCAAAATCAATGTTTACGGAGACCGTATCGAGGTGAATGGAGCGACGTATCGCAACGCGCGCATTGCGATGGTGTCGATTTCCATGACGGTGTTGACGGAGGAAGGTGTGGGCGTTGTCAACCAGATGCGGATGGGACGTCGCCGCGCGATGAAACAAGCCGAGTTTTTTGCGCGCTACACGAAATCCTTCTCCCACCTCGTGGCGCTGCCCCAGCCCCTGTGATGTCCGCAGGCACGATGATGTCCCCGCTCGGCGGGGAGGCTCCTTTGCGTTTGGAGCAGCTGCGCCTTTGGTTCGATCCGCTGCCCCGGCGTGGCTATGCCAACATGGCGGCGGATGAGCTGCTGACCTCGCGCCCGGAACCCTGGCTGCGTTTTTATGGCTGGGCTGTCCCGGCTGTCAGCTACGGTTATTTTGACAGTGCGAGCGAGGCAAAGCGCCTTTTCCCGGGGGCGGAAGAGTATATTCGCCGTTGGACGGGCGGGGGCATTGTGGATCATCGCGTGGGCTATACCTACACGCTGACATTGCCTGCCTCGGGAGCTCCTTATCCCTCATCGGCGCAGCTGTACTTGCAGATTCATTCAGCCTTGGCAGCGGCTTTGGCGGCGGATGGGGTTCCCTGTCGCCTGCTGCGCGAGGATGCGCCGAGCGGCGGTCGCTCGTGCTGGGCCAGCCCGGTGTGCAGCGATGTCGTCGACGACGACGGTTGCAAGTTAGCGGGAGCCGGACAGCGCCGCCACCGGGGAGCTGTGCTGCACCAGGGGCTGGTGCAGCAGTGCGAGCCGCGCGGGGAGTGGCCTCTTCTGTTGGCACGCGGGTTGGCTGCGCAACATGTTGTTTGTTGCGATGCTGAGCCTTGGGATGGCTTTGCCGCGGAGTTGGAGTCCTTGTTGGAGAGTCGCTACCAACGCCCGGAGTGGGAGGATGAGCACCGGGGATGCCGCTATCACGGCTGAGCATCCGCGCGGGTGAAGAGGGAATCGCGGCCGGACGGCAGGCGCGGCGTAAAATGCTGTGCCAGCGCGCGGTGGGGGCTGATACTCGGGCTGTAGATACCGTGCAGCTCGGCCATGCGGCGTTCAAAACGCTCCAGAACGGCGGGGCGGGCGGGAGCCGTGCACAGGTAGTCCAGAGCAGCCGCCAGCAGGCTGTGCCACGCGGGGTTACCGTCCTCGGGCTCGACAGTGCAGCTGAGCAGGGCGCAGAGATAACTGGCCAGTCGCAGCTTGCTGAGCTCCCGGCGCAGGGGGAGGCGGGGGGAGAGCAAAGCCGTGGAGCGCAGGCTTCCCAAATCTCCCCGTGTGGCGGGGCGGTAGGTCAGCTCGCATTCGTGAAAGAGGTCGATGCGACCACAGGTTTCGCTGCCCGGTCGGCGTGCTCCGCGAGCGGCCGTGCGCACAATGCCGAGGTCGGCCGTGCACCAGCTGACGATGAGCCCGTCCTCCCCCAAGGGGTAGAGTCGCAGGATGGTGCCGACCGTTGTCCGCTCCATGCCTTTATCAGCGAAGTGCCGGATGCTGTCGGATGCGCCGCACAAGCGCCTCCGGGGTGAGTCCGTGTTGAGCCCGCAGCTGATCCTCCCGCCCATGTGTGACGAAGGCATCGGGCCAGCCGACACGCAGCAACGGGGTGGTGCAGCCCTGCTCGTTGAGTTGTTCCAGCACCGCCGAGCCGAAGCCTCCGCTGATGACATGATCCTCCAGCGTGACCAACAGCCGGCAGCGCTTCGCCTGGCGCATGAGACACTCGGTATCCAAGGGGCAAACGAAGCGCGCATTGACATGGGCGCAGCTCAGTCCGCCCGCCTCAAGTTCGGCGCGCACGGCGGCGGCGAGGGCGTTCATGTTGCCCAGGGCAATCAGCGCGACATCGCTCCCCTCGCTCAGCTGCTCCGCCTTGCCGATGGGCAGGGGCTCCGGGTTGGGCGGCAGGGCGACCCCCGCGCCGACTCCCCTCGGATAACGAATGGCGCTGGGGGCGTCCTCGATGCCGTTCATGGTGCAGAGCATGGCGGTAAGCTCAGCCTCATCCTTGGGCTGCATCAGGATGAGCCCGGGTATCGCCCGCAGCATGGCAATGTCAAACAACCCGTGGTGGGTCGGGCCGTCATCGGGGGACAGCCCGGCGCGATCCATGCAGAAACGCACGGGCAGTTTTTGCAGCGCGGCATCGTGCGCAATCATATCCACACAGCGCTGCATGAAGGTGGAGTAGACCGCCAGATAGGGGCGGAAACCCTGAGTCGCCAGCCCGCAGGCAAAGATTGCCGCATGCTCCTCGGCAATGCCCACATCGAAAAATCTCCGCGGGAAGCGGTCGCGGAACAATTCCAGCTTGGTGCCGCTCGGCATGGCTGCCGTGATGGCTACAATGCGGGGGTCATCGGCCGCCATGCGGCAGAGGGATTTCCCGAAAGCCTCGGAATAGGTGATGCGAGAGCTGTGATCGGTGCTGCCATCGGCGATATTGTACTGACCGATGCCGTGGAATTTGGTGGGGTTGGCCGCTGCCGGTTCGTAGCCGCGCCCTTTTTCGGTGATGATGTGGAGGATGGCCGGGGTCGATTGCTTGGAGATAATACGCAGGATTTTTTCCAATTTGTCGATATTGTGCCCGTCAATGGGACCATAATAGGACAAGCCCAGCTCCTGAAAGAAGCTCAGCGGCGTGATGAGTGCATGGGCGGCATGCACCAATTTGGATACCTGCTGGCGAGCTTCTTTGCCGGCTAATTTCTCGATGATGGACTTGGTGTGGTTCCGCAGCCAGTCATAGGTTTCCGTCTGTTGCAGCGAGGAAAAATAGTTGGAGAGAGCCCCGACATTGCGGTCGATGCTCCACTCGTTGTCATTGAGAATGAGGATGAATTTTTTGGTCGTCGTTGAGAGGTTGTTGAGCCCCTCCAGCGTTGTGCCGCAGGTGAAGGAGCCGTCCCCGACAACGGAGACGACATGGTAATCATCACCGAGCAGGTCGCGGGCAGCTGCCATGCCCAGACCCGCCGAAAGCGCCGTGCCGGCGTGCCCGGCACCGAAGGCATCGTGCGGTGATTCGCTGCGCTTCATGAAGCCTGAGAGTCCGCCGAATTGCCGCAGGGTGGCAAAGCGCTCCGCCCGCCCGGTCAGCAGCTTGTGGACATAGCTCTGGTGCGAGACATCGAAGAGAATCTTGTCGCGCGGTGTGGAAAAGACCCGATGCAGGGCAATGCTGAGCTCAACAACCCCCAAATTGGGTGCCAAATGTCCCCCCGTGTGGGAGAGGGTATCAATCAGCAGAGCGCGGATTTCCTGCGCCAGTGCCGGGAGATTGGCGGCGGGAAGCGCCTTGAGATCCTCGGGGCAATGAATGGCAGACAGCAGGGGAGGCAGCTCAGAGGAGACTGAAGGTTGAGTCGTCATG
>JBJEVL010000301.1:0-1509 GCA_051884335.1 Akkermansia sp.
TGTTGCACAGCAGGCGTTGATGCTGCCGCGCTTCTTGTTGTGGCAATGCGCCTGTGCATCGCGGCACGTCTGTGGGCAGTTCTGTCTTTACACCGAGCGGTAAAATAGCTAGAATTCGCGCCGTTGCTCCCATGAATGCGCCGACTCTCTTCCGCTCCCTCCGCAACTACGACCGCAAAACCCTGCTGGCCGATCTTTCCGCCGGTCTCACCGTCGGCGTGGTGGCGCTGCCGCTGGCCATGGCCTTTGCCATCGCCTGCGGGGTGCAGGACATCACCCCCGCCACGGGGCTCATCACCGCCGTGGTGGCCGGCTTCATGATTTCGCTGCTCGGCGGCAGCAAGTTCCAGATCGGCGGCCCCACGGGCGCCTTTGTCGTGCTCATTGCGGGGGTGGCCTCATCCTTCGGCTTTGCGGGGCTCGTCGTCTGCACCATGCTGGCGGGGCTCTTCCTCATCCTCTTCGGGCTCTTCCGCATGGGGGCGCTCATCAAGTTCATCCCCTACCCCGTCACCACGGGTTTCACCTCCGGCATCGCCGTCACCATCCTCTGCACGCAGGTCAAGGATCTGTTGGGGCTGAGCATCGAGGGCGCCGTACCCGCCGAGTTCCTGCCCAAGTGGGCCTGCTACTGGGAACACATCGGCAGCATCAACCCCTGGGCGGTCGGGCTTTCCGCCCTGACCATCGCCGTCATCCTGCTCACCAAGCGCTTTTTTCCCCGCGCGCCTTTCATGCTCACCGGCATGCTGGTGGCCACCATCGTCTGCGTGCTGGGCGACCTGCCCGTGGAGACCATCGGCTCGCGCTTCGGCGAGCTGCCGCACGGGCTCAGCATGCCCTCCCTGCCCGAGTTCTCCTGGGGTAAACTGCCCGAGCTCGTCAAGCCCGCCTTTGTCATCGCCCTGCTCGCCGCCATTGAATCGCTGCTGAGTGCCAGCGTGGCCGACGGCATGACCGGCACGCGCCACCACCCCAACACCGAGCTCATCGCCCAGGGCTGCGGCAACATCGCCTCCGCCCTCTTCGGCGGAATTCCCGCCACCGGCGCCATCGCCCGCACCGCCACCAACATCCGCGCGGGCGCCAAGAGCCCCGTCGCCGGGCTGGTGCACGCGCTGACCCTGCTGCTCATCCTCATGCTGGCGGGCAACTACGCCGCGATGGTGCCGCTGGCGGCGCTGGCGGGCATTCTCGTGCTCGTCTGCTGGAACATGGCAGAAATCAACACCTTTGTGCATCTGCTGCGCGGACCGCGGCAGGACGCCGCCGTGCTGGTGCTCACCTTCGTGCTCACCGTGCTCATCGACCTGGTGGTGGCGGTGGAGGTCGGCGTGGTGCTTGCCGCCCTGCTCTTCATCGGCCGCATGTCGCAGATCAGCAATGTGGAATCCATCCGCCGCGAAATCGAGGGCGAAGATCCCGAGGAAAACCCGGCGCGCTCGCGCTACCTGCGCCACATTCCCTCCAATGTCGAGGTGTTCGATGTGCAGGGTCCTTTCTTCTTCG
>JBJEVL010000302.1:0-5867 GCA_051884335.1 Akkermansia sp.
GTTCACCATTGTCAGCGTGCTCTTCCTGCCGCCCACGCTCGTGGCGAGCATGTACGGCATGAACTTTGACTGGATGCCCTTCCTGCACTCGCCCTACGGTTTTTGGATTGCCCTGTTCTGCATGTTCATGGCCGCCTCGCTGCCCCTCATCATCTTCCGTCTCAAACGCTACATATGATCAAGATCCGCCCCGTTGCCAAGCCCGAGGAGGAAATCCTCAAGGCCGACATCCTCATCGAAGCCCTGCCCTACCTGCAGGCCTACCGCGACAAGACCATCCTCATCAAGTTCGGCGGCTCGGCCATGGATAACCCCGAGCTCGTCCGCTCGCTCATGCGCGACATCGTGGTGATGGAGACCATGGGGCTCAACCCCGTGGTGGTGCACGGCGGCGGCAAGGCTATTTCCAAGGCGATGCAGGAGGCCGGGCTCGAAGCGCGCTTCGTCAACGGTCTGCGCGTCACCACGCCCGAGGCCATCGACATTGTGGAGCGCACCCTCTCGGGGCAGATCAACCCCGGACTCGTGCAAATGATGCGCGACTGCGGCGGCAAGGCAGTGGGCATCCCCGGCACCAATGTTTTCGTGGGCGAGAAAATCACCGAGCGCGATGCCGGGGGCAACCCTGTGGACATCGGCATGGTGGGGCGCGTCATCGGCTGCCTGCTGCCGCGCATCGAGGAGGCGCTCTCCCTGCAGCTGACCCCCGTCATCTCCCCGCTGGCGCGGGAACTGGGCACCCATCAGGCGCTCAATGTCAACGCCGATTTGGCGGCGGCGGCGCTGGCGCGCGAGCTCAAGCCCGTCAAGCTCATCTACATCTCGGATGTGCCGGGGCTCATGCCCGACCCCAAGGATCCCTCGCGCATCATCCAAAGCATCGACCGCAAGGAGGCTTTCCAGCTCATGGACGAGGGGGTCATCTCCGGCGGCATGATTCCCAAGGTCAAGAGCGCAGTCGACGCCCTCAACGCCGGGGTGCGCAAGGTGCACTTCATCGACGGTCGACTGCCGCACACCCTCCTGCTGGAGATTTTCACGCCGCAGGGTATCGGCACCGAAATTGTGCGCGAACAACGCTGAACCGCGATGAAGCCCCCCGCCTCCATCGGCATTTTGGCTCCGAACCGCAGCGCCGCCTGCATGCAGGCGCTCGAGCGTTTGATGGACAGCTGCGCCGCTGCCGGGCTCTTCGCCTATGAGGTGGGGGAGCTTACCGAAAGCGACCCCGTGCTCGACAAGCCCGAGTTGCTTCTCTGCCTGGGAGGCGACGGCACCATGCTGGCTGCTGCCGAAAAGGCGGCGCCCCGCGGCATCATCCTCGGCGGGGTCAATCTGGGGCATTTGGGCTTTCTGAGCGCCTGCGGGCGCGATGAAATGGACGAGCTGACGGCCGCCCTGGCCGAGGGACGCTACGCGGTGGAGGAACGCACCATGCTGCAGGTGCAGCGCAGCGGCAATGCAGGCCACCTGCACCTGGCGCTCAATGAATTGGCGCTGATGCGTGCTCAGACGGGCAAGATGATCGATGTGGATGTCGAGGTGGGCGGCTCCCTGCTCAACCGCTACCATGCGGACGGCATTCTCGTGGCCACCCCGACCGGCTCCACCGCCTACTCCCTTTCTGCCGGCGGACCGCTCGTCTGGCCCACGGCGCGCGTGGTCTGTCTGACGCCCATCTGCCCGCACAGCCTCACCAACCGCTCCCTGACCCTGCCCGATGATATGGAAATCACCATGCGCCCGCGCGAGCGTCGCGGACGCGCCGGCGAGAGCCTCATCTACTCGCTCGACGGGCGCTCCACCCACCCCATCGCCTTGGAGGAAACGCTGACGATCCGCAAGGCTCCCTACCCGCTCCGACTCCTCTCCCTGCCGCAGGGAGACTACGCAGCGCGCTTGCGCGCCAAGCTCAAGTGGTGAGCGCCTCGGGGTGTTGTGCCCCCCTGCCCGCAACTCCTGCCCTCCCTCGGGCTCGCATTCTGCACAGTTATTGAGTACAAAAAGGAGCAGCAGCTCCTATACTCTAAGGCTCAGGCTTCAGCTAATCTAACAAACATCTTTCATGACGGAGTGGTGCCATGGGGAGATGCTGGTTGCATGTGGGTTCTCCCTCTGCGTTGTTGGCGGCTGGCCTTGATGACGCCTGTCGGCTTCAGCGCGTCTCTGCTGAGCACACCCCTCACGCTGCCGCAGGACTCTGATCCCCCTCCGAGCCCACACAGTCGCGCCTCTTCTGCGCGCCATGCCGCAGTCCCGCAACGCGCGGGCGCGCTGCCGGATTCCCCGACAACGCACGCGATAACGCCCTGATGAGCTGCCGCGCGGCGGCTTCTGCCCGAGCATTCAAGGGCTGAGCGCCTCGGGGTGTTGTGCCCCCCTGCCCGCAACTCCTGCCCTCCCTCGGGCTCGCATTCTGCACAGTTATTGAGTACAAAAAGGAGCAGCAGCTCCTATACTCTAAGGCTCAGGCTTCAGCTAATCTAACAAACATCTTTCATGACGGAGTGGTGCCATGGGGAGATGCTGGTTGCATGTGGGTTCTCCCTCTGCGTTGTTGGCGGCTGGCCTTGATGACGCCTGTCGGCTTCAGCGCGTCTCTGCTGAGCACACCCCTCACGTTGCCGCAGGACTCTGCTCCCCCTCCGAGCCCACACAGTCGCGCCTCTTCTGCGCGCCCTGCCGCAGCCCCGCAACGCACGGGCGCGCTGCCGGCTCTCCCGACAACGCGCCCGTCAACAGCTTGATGTCTGCCGCGCTACGACTTATTCCTTGGGCTTGATCACGGCAATTTTACCCGAGCGGATGACCATCTCCACATCGTAATCCTCCATCAGGTTGAGGAAGCGGGCGATGCGGAACTGCCCGCCGCTGACCTCGATGGTCAGGGTTTTGCGGGTGGCATCGAGCGTGCGGGCACCGAAGATGTTGCACAGCTCCAGAATTTCCTGCTTCTTCTCGCCGAAGCGCACGCGCAGGAGCACAATCTCGCGGTAGATGGTGGGCTCGTTGCGATAGTCAATAACCTCCACCACGTTGATGAGCTTGCTGAGCTGCTTGATGACCTGATCCAGCTTGCTGCCCTGCTCGGCAACATCAATGTTCATGCGCGAAAAGCGAGGATCCTCGCAGGGCGCGACATTGAGCGAGTGGATGTTGTAACCACGGCCGGAGAAAAGACCGGCGACGCGGGAAAGCACACCGAACTTGTTCTCGACAAGAACGGAGAGGGTGTGAATGGTGGTGGTGTCTGACATAGTATGTACGGTGTTGAGAATAACGGATGGGGCGCCGCCTGTCAAGCCGTGGCTGTGTCTTGTGGGGCTTGCGGAGCGGCAGGGGGGGGATGGAGAAGTTTTCTTGGTGTTGTAGCGGTTGGCAGCGGCATCAAAACCCTCGCGCAGCGCGCAGAGAGCCGCATCGACCGCGCAATCGAGAGCGGATTCAAAGGCAGGACGCTCCTCGGGCGAGAGCTTGCCGAGCACATGGCCGACCATGTTTTTCTGCCCCGGAAGGCCGATGCCGACGCGAATGCGCGGGAAGCGCTCGCTGCCGAGATGCGCGATGAGGCTCTTCACCCCGTTGTGCCCCCCGGCGGAGCCACTGGTGCGCAGCTTCAGGGTACCCGTGGGGAAAGCGATGTCGTCGTAGATGATCAGCACCTGCTCGGGCTCGTACTTGTAGTAGCGCATGAGCGGGCCGACGCACTCGCCCGAGAGGTTCATGAAGGTCTGCGGACGCACGAGCAGAACCCCGGGGGCGGCCGCCAGCTCACCCTTGCGAGCCTTGTCTGTTTTCCACGTCGCGCCGAGGCGGTCGGCCAGGCGCGCCAGCACCATGAACCCGACATTGTGGCGGGTTTCGGCGTAGTCACGCCCGGGATTGCCGAGGCCGACGATGAGACGAATGGGGGCAGACATGGGCTTCGGAAAGCTCAGCTTGCAGCGTTCAGGGCGCTCAGGGTCAGGCTGCGGTTGACGGCATTGAGGTAGGCACGAGCCGAGGCTTCGATGATGTCGGTGGCGGCGCCCTTGCCCGAGACGGGTTTGGGCTCTTCGGCGCTGAACTGCACCTTGACCGTGACCTCGCCCAGAGCATCCTGCCCGGCCGAAGTCGAGCGCACGTTGAACTCCGTCAGCGTGCCCTTGACGCGGGTGATGCGGTCAATTGCCTTGAAGCAGGCGTTGACGGGACCGTTGCCGATGGCACAGTCGGTGTACAGCTTGCCCTCCTTCTGCAGGGTGACGGTGGCGGTGGGGTTTGCGGCCGAGCCGGCCACAAATTGCAGGCTCACCATCTTCCATGCTCCGTCGTGCTGATCGAGCGAGTCGTTGACCAGAGAGGCCAAATCGTCATCATAGACGAACTTCTTGCTGTCGCCCACCTTCTTGAAGCGATCAAAGACGGCACTCAATTCGGCATCCGAGAGCGTGTGCCCCAGCTTTTCCAAACGCGCCTTGACGGCTGCGCGTCCGCTGTGCTTGGTGAGGGGCAGCTCCGTCTCGCCCCAGCCCACTTCCGCCGGGTCGATGACCTCGTAGGTGCCGCGGCATTTCAGAATACCGTCCTGATGAATGCCCGAGCTGTGCGCGAAGGCATTTTCGCCGACCACGGCCTTGGAGCGCTGCACCGACAGACCGCTCATGCGAGCCACGACGCGGCTTGTTTTGACAAACTCACGCGTGTTGAGGTTGTGGGGCTGTTCGCCCGCCGCAAAGCCGAAGGCCTCGGGACGGGTCGTCAGCGCCATCGCCACCTCCTCGATGGCGGCGTTGCCCGCGCGCTCGCCGATGCCGTTGATGGTGCCCTCGACCTGACGCGCTCCGGCCTGTACGGCAGCCAGAGAATTGGCCACGGCCAGGCCGATGTCGTTGTGACAGTGGACGGAAAGCACGCACCTGTCGATGTTGGGGACAAATTTCACCATGTAGTCAATCATGGCAGCATATTCCGCCGGAGTGGTGAAGCCCACCGTGTCGGGCAGGTTGACCGTCGTGGCTCCGGCCTCAATCACGGCTTCCACCACCTGCGCCAGGTACTCGTGCTCCGTGCGGCTGGCATCCTCGGCGGAGAACTCGACATCGTTGACCAGGCTCTTGGCGAGCTTAACGCCGGCCACGGCCATCTCGATGATTTCCTCCTTGCTCTTCTTGAGCTTGAAATCGCGGTGCAGCGGGCTGGTGGCCAGGAAGGTGTGGATGCGGGCGCGATCTCCCGCAGGTGCCACAGCGGCAGCGGCGGCGCGGATATCCTTCTCCACGCAACGAGCCAGACCGGCAATGCGGCATTTCTTCACGGTGCGGGCAATGGTCGACACCGCCTCGAAGTCGCCGTCGGAAATGACGGGGAAACCCGCTTCGATAATATCGACCCCCAACTTCTCCAGTTGACGCGCGACCTCCAGCTTTTGGCGGAGATTCATGGAGGCGCCGGGGCACTGTTCCCCATCTCGAAGGGTAGTATCGAAAAATAAGACCTTGTTTTGCATTGTCGTCGTGTGTTGCTGCGGATAATCCTAAAACAAAAAAGAAAAATGGCAAGTTTTATTTTCAACTTTTTCATTTTTGCTCGCGGGCGCGCGCGTTTTCTCGCTCGCGATACGCGCGCGCGTGAAGAAGCCGAGACGTTGTCTGTAGGATTTTTGCGAAAACCGGCATGAAGAATCCGACGACCAGGCATGCCCCGAATGCAAAAGTTCCGAGTCTCCGACCCCTCACCGACTCCTGTTTTCTCGGGAGAACAGCGCATCGTCGGATGACGACATGCGCCGTTCGAGAAGACTTCCGCATGTCGCCGCCGATGCTTGGGCGTGCGCGTTTTGCCTCAAAATAAAAGCGCACCGAAAGGGGGTGTTGCCTCAAAAATAA
>JBJEVL010000303.1:0-25101 GCA_051884335.1 Akkermansia sp.
GAAAGCGGAGGCTCAGGTGGCGCAGGCCAAGGCGCAGATCCTGACGGCAGCGGCACAGGTGGAGCAGTCCAAGGCCAGCATCGAGCAGCAGACGGCTAACCTCAACAAGGCCTCGCGCGACCTCGCCCGCGCGCAGAAACTCGGCGTGGGCGATGCCCTCTCGCAGGCCGATTTCGACAACTACACCAACGCCTTTGAGACCGCGCAGGCCAATCTCGCCGGTGCGCGCGCCCAACTCGCCTCGGCCGAGGCCGGGCAGAAAACCGCCGATGCGCAGCTGCTCAGCGCCGAGGCTCAGTACAAGAGCCAGCTGCGCAACCGCGACTACACCCACATCACCGCTCCCGTGGACGGTACCATCGTCGTGCGCCAGGTCAATGTGGGGCAGACCGTGGTCAGCAGCATGAATGCGACCACGCTGTTTCTGGTGGCGCGCGACCTGAGCAAGATGCAGATTTGGGCCAGCGTCAACGAGGCCGATATCGCTAAGGTGATTCCGGGGCAGGAGGTGCGCTACACGGTGGATGCTCTGCCGAACGAGGAGTTTAGGGGCTATGTGAACAAGATCCGCCCCAACGCCACCATGTCCTCCAACGTGGTGACCTACATCGTGGAAATCGACATCGACAACCCCGAGCGCAAGCTGCTGCCCTACATGAGCGCCAATGCCAACTTTATCGTCAAGGAGGTGAAGAACGCGCTCATGGTGCCGGAATCGGCCTTCAATTTTGAGCCGGAGGAGAGCATGGTGCAGCGTCCCCAGGGGGAACGCCCGCGCGGCGAGCGTCCCGAGCCGAGCGCCGAGGAGGAGCCCCCCGCCACGCCGCCCGCCATGCTGTGGAAGAAGGTCGATGACACCCATGTGAGCCCCGTGTTGGTTCGGAAGCTGGAAAGCGACGGCACCCGCGCCGTCATCGAGGTGTTGCGCGGCAGTCTGGACGAGGGCGATGAGCTGGCCACCGGTCTGACCGAGCGCACGGAGCAGGCCGCCGCCGCTGCTCCCGGCAGCAACAACCTCTTCGGACCCAAGCGTCCCGAGCGTCGCCAGCGCAGCACCGGCGGAGCCGAGGCCAAGCCGGGGCAGAGCACCGGCGGCAGCGATCGCCCCGGTCCTCCCCCCATGTGAGCCCGCCGTCCCATCCTCCCTCACCAACCGTCCACAGTCGTGATTGAACTCCGAAACCTCACGAAAGTCTACCACGTCGGCGAGCTCGACCTGCCCGTCCTCAAAGGAATTTCGCTCCGCATCGAGGACGGCGAGTTCGTCTCGCTGACGGGAGCCTCCGGCAGCGGAAAATCCACGCTGA
Source organism: Akkermansia sp. (assembly GCA_051884335.1). Taxonomy (GTDB): domain Bacteria; phylum Verrucomicrobiota; class Verrucomicrobiia; order Verrucomicrobiales; family Akkermansiaceae; genus Akkermansia. Next base: position 1,308 of record JBJEVL010000303.1, read on the forward strand.
TGAACCTGCTGGGCTGTCTGGACCACCCCAGCGGGGGCGAGTACCTGCTCGACGGGCACAACGTGGCGCACCTCAACGCGGACGAGCGCGCCCGGCTGCGCAACAGGCGCATCGGCTTTGTCTTTCAGAACTTCAACCTGCTGCCGCGCACCTCGGCGCTGGAGAATGTGATGATGCCCGCCTACTACTGCCACCCCCGGCGCCCCGGCAACGAAATCCGCCGCCGCGCGCTCGAACTCATCCGCATGGTCGGGCTGGAGGATCGCATGCACCACACCCCCGCGCAGCTCTCCGGCGGTCAGCAGCAGCGCGTGGCCATTGCCCGCTCCCTCATCAACAACCCCGGTATTCTGCTGGCGGATGAACCCACCGGCAACCTGGATTCCACCACCTCCGTGGAAGTCATGAACATGTTCCGCGACCTGAACCGCCGCAGCGGTATCACCGTCATCATTGTGACGCACGACCGCAAGACCGCCGCCTTCACCGACCGCGCCATCAACATGGTCGACGGCCTGATTGCCGAGGGCGTTTCCGATGAACTTTCCGCCAAGCTGGTCAAATGAACTTCGCGCAACTCCTCCTCACCTGCCTGCTCGCCCTGGTGCGCAACCCCATGCGCGCCGCGCTCACCGTGCTGGGTATCGTCATCGGCATTGCCGCCGTGGTCGCCATCATGGAAATCGGCAAGGGCTCCTCGCAGCAGATCCGCCAATCCATCGCCTCGCTGGGTGCCAACACCGTCAATGTCATGGGCGCTTCCGTGCGCACCAACGGCGTTGCCTCCGGCATGGGCGGTCGCGCCTCGCTCTTCGCCTCGGATGCTCAAGTCATCATGAACGAGTGCCGCAACACCGTGAATTTGGCTTCGCCCGTCGTCCGCACCAGCGGGCAAATTATCGTCGGCAACACCAACTGGAGCCCCAACTCCATCACCGGCGGCAACGAGCACTACCTCGCCATTGAGGGCTGGGAGGTCGCGCAGGGGTCCCCCTTCAGTGCGGAGCAGGTCAACAACTCCGCCCGCGTCTGCCTCATCGGCAACACCATCGCCACCAAACTGTTCGAGGGGAAGGATCCCATCGGCCAGGAAGTGCGCATCAAGGATGTGGTGTTCAGCATCATCGGTGTGCTGGCGCCCAAGGGGGCGGACATGATGGGCAATGACAAGGACGACTGCCTGATTCTGCCGTGGACGAGCATCCGCACCCGCTTGGCGGGCGCCGGCGGCAGCGCCACCATCGGCAAGGCCGGCGCCAGCAACAGCACGGCCTCCGTCTCCTCCACCGACACCTTCTCCACCTCGTCCGTCAGCTTCTACCCCGGTTGCGATGTGCAGCCCTACACCAACGCCCCGCACCCCCTGCGCACCCGCACGGTCGATTCGCTCATCGTCCAAATCAAGGACAGCGAGAACGCCAACCCCGCCATGGACGAGATGACCACCGCCCTGCGCCGCGCGCACCGGTTGGAACCCGGCGTGCTGGACGACTTTGAGCTGCGCGACCGCGCTCAATTTTCCAAAATGGTCACCGGCACCAGCGAGACCATGAGCAACCTGCTGCTGGCCGTTGCCCTCATCTCGCTGATTGTCGGCGGCGTGGGCATCATGAACATCATGATGGTGAGCGTCACTGAGCGCACCCGCGAAATCGGGCTGCGCATGGCCGTGGGTGCCCGCCCGCGCGACATCATGTTCCAATTCCTCACCGAGGCGGTGCTGCTCTGTCTGGCGGGCGGTGTGCTGGGCATCGTCATCGGCCATGTCAGCTCCGGCGTCGTCAGCTCCATGTTCGGCTGGCCCATCGCCACCTCGCCCGGAGCCATGATTCTCTCCGTGACGGTCGCTGCGGCCATCGGCATCATCTTCGGCTGGTACCCCGCCTTCAAAGCCTCGCGCCTCGACCCCATCGACGCTCTGCACCACGAATAATCGCCTCCCCCTCTCCCCCCTTTTTTTGCACACCATGAACACGCGCGCTCTGCTCTCCCTCATCGCCCTCAGCCTTGCTTCCTGTGCCGTCGGCCCCGACTTCCTCGGCGCCCCCGACCAAGAGCTGCCCGCCAGCTGGGTGAACCACCTGCCGCCTGCGAGCGATGCGCACAGTCTGACCGCCTGGTGGGACTCCTTCGGCGATGCGCAGCTCAGCGCGCTCATTGCGCGCGGGCTGGAGGCCAACCCCGACATGGTGAGCGCGGCTCTCACCGTTGCCGCTGCCGAATCGCAGCTGCGCAGCGTGCGCAGCGGGCTCTTCCCCGGAGTCTCCGCGAGCGCCGGCGGCAGCAACAGCGGTAACTATCGCACAAGCACCTCGCACGGCAGCTGGAGCGGTACACTTTCAGCCTCGTGGACGCCTGATATTTGGGGCGGCACCCGCCGCGAGGTGGAAGCCGCCGCCGCCACCCTCGGCTCGCAGCGCGCCGCCGCCGCCGCTACGCGCACGGCGCTGGCCTGCAGCATCGCCTCCGCCTACATCCAATGGATCACCGCCAAGGAAAGCCTGCGCATTGCCCGCGAGCAGCTCGCCTACCAGGAGCGCACCTACAGCATCGCCAAGCAGCGCTACGACAACGGCATGAGCACGGGGCTCGACCTCTCCGAATCGCAGGCCACCATCGCCTCCACCCGCGCCCAGATTCCGCAGTACGAGGCCAACATCCTCAGCTATGAAAATGCGCTGGCGACCTATCTGGGCACGACGGTCGACAAGCTGAGCCTGACCCTGCCCTCGCCCGCCGTCTACAACCGCATCCCCGCCGTGCCCACCGGGCTGCCCTCGGAGCTGCTGCGCCGTCGCCCCGACATCGTGCGCGCCGAGCACGAGCTGCATGCTGCCACCGCCCGCATCGGCGTCAGCGTGGCAGACCTCTTCCCCAAGCTGTCGCTCACCGGCAGCACCGGCAGCCGCGCCGGCACCGACTTTGCTCAATTCTGGAAAAACAGCACCTGGGATCTCGGCGCGAGTGTCGGGCGCAGCATCCTCAACAACACCACTCTGAACGAGGCTGTGCGGCAGGCTGAGCTCGCGCAGCAGAAGAGCGTGCAGAGCTACCGCCAAACCGTCCTCGCCGCCTTTGCCGAGGTGGAGAACTGCCTCATCGACTACGCTCGCCTGACCAACCAGCTCCCCCGCTACGAGGAGGCCGCCGCCGCCAACCAGCGCAGCGCCGAGCTCTCCCTCCAGCTTTTCAACGCCGGCAACAAGGATTTCCTCAACGTTGCTGCCGCCGAGCGCCAGTGGCTCAGCTCCGAGCTCAACATCATCGCCACCCGCCAGAATATTCGCCTGACGCTTGCCAAGCTTTGCACCGCTCTGGGTGGCGGCTGGGAACCGTGAGTGGCGGGGAACACGCTGCCGTGCAGGCGCGTGTGCTCACATTTTCCGCTTGCGGTGCTGCGGCGCCTGTGCTACGCTCATCTCTGCTATGGAATCAGATTCGCCTCACCTAAGGGGTTCGCTCATTGTTTTTGAGGGTATTGACGGTACGGGTAAATCCACGCAGATGCGCATGCTGGCCTCGTACTTGGCTGCGCGCGGTGTGGAGGTGGTCACGGACTTTGAGCCGACACGCGGGGAGTGGGGCATGCGTGTGCGCCGCGCTGCGCAGCAGGGCGAGCGCCTGAGCATCGGGGAGGAGGTCGATTGCCTTTTGCAGGATCGCCGCGAACATGTGCGCGAGGTGATTGAACCCGCCCTGGCGGCGGGGCGCTGGGTGCTGCTGGATCGCTACTATCTCTCGATGATGGCTTATCAGGGGGCAGCGGGCGTTTCCGTGGAGCAGATCCGCGAGTGGAACGAGGAGTTCGCTCCCATACCTGATTTGGCCTTTTGGCTCGACATTCCCGTGGAGATGGCGCTGGAGCGCATGAAGGCGCGCGGCGGCGAGCAGGATGCCTTCGAGCAGGAGCCTTTCCTGGCGGCTTGTGCATCCATCTATTCCGCGATGGAGATGCCTTGGTTGCACCGCATCGAGGCCGATGGCGACATGCACACGACCCAGCAGCGCATCCGCGAGGTGGTGAGCGAGGAACTGGGTATCTGACACCGCTCGTTCGCTGCGTGAGAAAACGCCCGCGTTGCCGGTCGGCATCGCGGGCGCATCATGTTCGGAGAAAAGCAGGGGTGTTCAGTCCTTTTTCTTGGCTTTCTTTTTGCTCTTCTTGTCCGATTTGCCGGCTTTCTTGCCGCCGCTCAGGGCGTTTGTGCCTTCGTAGACCAGCACTTCGGCGGGCTTGAGGGTGATGCTGATCTCCTGATCAACGTCGACCGCCTTGCCCGACAGCCCGTTGAGCTTGCGCTGGTCAGCGTAGGAATCAACCAGCGTAACCTTGCCCTTGTAGGCCGGGGGAATGTCCAGAATGCGGCGCAGAGTGGAGTTGAGCGTCTTTTCCGAAGCCGAGGAGTTGCGCAGGGTCAGGGTGCACTTCTCGGCATTCCACGACGCCCAGCCGTAGATGTCACCGTCCTGCCCGTCCCAGGGGTTGCCGCCGACCCAGTGGGTATCGGCCAGCACATCGCTGTTGCGGCGCAGCCACTTGATGCCGGCTGCCAGCTCGTCCCACAGCTCGCCGCGACCCTGGTTGAGCAGGTCCTGATCGGCGTAGATTTCCAGCAGACCCGAGCCGCAGCCGAAAGCCGCGCGGATTTCCTTGACGCAGTTGGCGGGTTCCGTGCTCATGCACTTGGGCGGGCCGTTGCGGGTGATGATGATGCCGTGGGTCATCAGCGAGTTGATGGGGAAGAGCGGCGCACCGGTGACAAAGACTTCGTGCACCAAGCGGTCGCGGTAGGTGATCCACTGGTCGCGCGGGTCGCCCGCCGTGCCCTTGCGCCCGAAGTCGTTTTCCTGGCGCCAGATGGAGTCGGCATACATGAACCAGAAGGGGCTTGCCCAGGTGCCCACCGTGGTGTTGATGAAGACCTCGGGGCGAGCCTGGCGCAGCTCGGTGAGCACGCGCAGAATACCCTCGGCATCTTCCTTGCCCGTGGGGCTGTTGGCAGGGCCGTAGGCGTGCGGAATCGCCGAGATGCCGTCGAACTTGAAGTAGCGCATGTCATAGCTCTTGATCATCTGCTTGCAGCGCCCCGTGAAGGCTTCGAAGTACTCATCGTTGGAGAGCTGGAAGTTGTTGACCTGGTTGTTGGGGTGGTTCTTGTTCCAAAAAGCCAGACGCATCTTCTTAGAGGCACCGTAGCCGCCCACGGGACCCAGCCAGGTGCCGATGCCCGCCTTTTGCTGCTTGGCCAGTTTGTTGATGGTGCTGAAGCCTTTGGGAAAACCGCAGTGGAAGTCCCACAGGCTGTTGAAGTCATCCCAGCCATCGTCGATGACGAAGGCGTCGAGCCGCACGCCGCGCTTGGTGTAGAGCTCGCGGTTCCAGGTCTTGAGCAGTCCGATCCACATGGCTTCGCTCGTGCGCTTGGCGGGGTCGCTGTTGTCGTGCAGGCGAATGCCGATTTCGTACCAGTCGTTGTAGTGCACGAAGGGGCGGTAGGGTGCCGTTTTCTCGCGCTCGGTGTAGTAGAGGAACGAGCGCCGCTTTTGCTCGGGGGCAAAGATGCCCAGCACGCTCGACACCTTCCACGAATGCTTGGGCTTAAGCGTGGTGGCGCGCACCCACTGTCCCGTCACCAGCCCGGCGGGACCATCCTCGTGGCTGTCCCCGACCTGCGTGCCCTTGCGGGGCAGGGAGATTTTGACTTTGCCCTTGCCTTGCAGGGGGCCATCCTTGGTCTGAGCCCAGTAGCGCAGGGTGTACTCACCTGCCTGCACGCCCTTGAGGGTGTAAGTTTTGTTATCGCCCTCGTGCATATCTTCACTGACCACGGTGGTGCCGTCGGTGCTGAGCAGTTGCACCCCGATGACGCGGAGCTGCCCGCCCGGCTCAAAGGTGATGGTGCAGTCGCCGCCCTTGGTGAAGGCGACCGTACCCTCTGCTGCCAGCAGGTGCTGCGCCATCGGGCCGTCCATCTTGCTGTACTTGGTGCCGTAGACTTTGGTGACGGAGGGATGAATCTCGAAAATGTTGCCGAAATCCTCCTGCGACCATTTTTCCGGATTCCAAACCGCTTCGTCGCTGCCTCCCTCGTGAGCGCCGATGTGCATGAGCCCCATCGGGGTTTCCAGCGCTGTGAACATGAGGTCATTCACCACCACGCGTCCGTGTGTGGTGTTGCCCGAGATGCTCAGCTCGCCGTGCGGCTTGATGGTGTACTGCAAGGGGGTGATGGAGTGGAACTTGATGTCCTGCGTGGCAGAGAGGGTGAACTCCTGCCGCAGGTAGGACGAGCCGTCGCGCAGCACGGCGCGCCATTTGACGGTCAGTCCGCTGGCGTCATCGGTGAAGGTGGCGCCGAGGCTCTTGCCGGGAAAGCGGGGAGCCAAACGAACGGATTTTTCGTTGGCGGACAAATCCTTGCAGGTGACGGCCGATGCCTTCATTTCCGAGGATTTGATGGTTTTATTCCCCTGCAACTCAATGGTGAAGAGCTCAGGACTCGAGCCGGCGACGGAAGTGCCGTCGGCCATCTTCATCCCGGTGAAGCGGATTTTGTCCTCCCGTTGGGAGAACGTAGCGCTGAACAGGGCATTGCTGAGGGTGAAGCTCCCGTCGTCCGCAGCAAGGGACAACGCTGCACCCGGCTCTTTGCCCGGGTAGTCTACGGCTGCTGCTAGCTGTGCGCCGAACAGAGCGGCGAGAAATAGCGGAACGTGTCTCATTCGTGGCACATGCTACCACAGAGCAAATCGTTTGGCAAACGGAAAACGACAGTCTGAAGCACTGTTTTCTGTTACGAAGTTGTCGGTGAGTATCTGTTTCGATGATAAAACTTTTTCGGGACATGAAACAAAAATTCCTCTGTGGTGCGCCCATGGAGATGAAGGGTTGTGCGCCGACTTGCCGTTCCGGCCGGTTGGGAGGACGGCTCCCAGAGACAAACCATGAAAACGAATCGCCTGATGAACCGCATGCTTGCGCTGCTTTCCGGTAGCGCCTTGCTCTTGAATTCTTGTGTGTACGAGATGCCTACTTGGGCGGGTGCGACACCCGTTCCCGTTTCTGCGGGGGTAACTTATGCCTCGGATGCGGCGTGGACTCCCGCCAGCTACGATGCCAATGGTTTTCCCATTTACGGCTACAGCTATGGTCGCCCGGTGTACGGATACACCGCGGATGGTGTGGCGATTTTCACCTTTGCGGCGTTGACGGCGGCTTGCCTGGCGCCGCTGTGGGGTCCGGCTCCTTGGTACCGCGGCCACTGGCACTACCCGCCGCACATTCGGCGCGTGGCCGTGCCTCCGCGCTGTCCCGCCGATCATCGCCCCGCCGTGCGTCCTCAGGGTGGGATGAATGCACCCATCCATCGCCGCCCGAATGAGGTGCTGCGCCCCGCTCCGCGCCCGCAGGCGCCGCAGGCGAATCGTCCCGCCGCTGCTCCGCGCCCGCAGGCGCCGCAGATGAACCGCCCCGCTGCCGCACCGCGTCCGCAGGCGCCGCAGGTGAATCGTCCCGCCGCTGCTCCGCGTCCGCAGGCGCCGCAGGTGAATCGTCCCGCCGCTGCTCCGCGTCCGCAGGCGCCGCAGGCGAACCGTTCCGCCGCTGCTCCGCGTCCGCAGGCGCCGCAGGCGAACCGCTCTGCCGCTGCTGCGCGCCCGCAGGTGGGTCGTCCTGCTGCCGAACATCATGCCCGCCCTGCGCAGAGGGAAGCGCCCGCGCGTATGCAGCATCGCTGAGCATTGACCCCGCCCCCCTGTAAAAGGGGGCGGGGTCGCTCTCATCTCAACTCCATGCCTTCCGCCTGTCGGTCGGAAGTTTTTTCGTTTGGGGCCTGTTCCGGAGCTCACGCTCGCCGGCCGGCTACGCCCCAACTCCATGCCTTCCGCCTGTCGGTCGGAAGTTTTTCGTTTGGGGCCTGTTCCGGAGCTTACGCCCGCAGGTCGAACCTTTTTTGTGTTTGGGGGGGGGGTGCTTGCGCAGGGAGCCGGTTCAGAGCTCTCTGCCGAAAGCCAGGCGGTCGTATTGTTCGTTGGCGTAGCGGTGTTGAGGATGGTTGGTGCGCATGTAGGCCTCGTGCAGGGGGTGGGAGGGGTCGCGGGCGATGCGTTGTGCCTCTCGGCGGCGGTCGTTGCTGTGGGTTTCCCCGCGCAGGGGCGCTTCCTCCGTCAGGGAGGCGGCGGCCAGCATCAGTTTGGCAAAGTCGGGATTGGCTCGCAGAGCGGGGTTCTGCACCAGCTCGCCCACATCGACACCGCTTTGCCGCCCCATTTGCTCCAGAAAGGCGCCGATGCGGTTCATGTTGCTCTCGTACTGCTCGCCCCATTCGTTCTGCAGCCCGGCATCGGCGGCCTCAATCGCTGCTTGGGTGGCCTGGGCGGCTTGTTCGAGGTGGCGGCGACCCTCCTCCGCATAGCGGGTGCAGAGCGCCTCCATGGCGCGGGGGGGGACTCCGTATTCGTAGGCTACTTGTGCCATGCTTTTGGCCAGATTCGGATCCCAGAGCTCATCGGGAGCCGCTTCGGGGCGGGGCAGGCTGTAGGCTTCGGCGGAATCAGGCAGTCCGACGGCCATGCGGAAGGCTGCCATGCGGCGCTCATCGCCTTGCTCGGGGTAGCCGCGCAGACGCTCCAAATGCGCATAGCTTTTGGCGAGCGCTTCGGGGCGGCGGAACTTGGCGAGCGAGGCGGCGTAGGGCTCCAGCTCCGTGAAGCGGCGGTACCAATCGGGGCTGAACTCTCCCGTAGCCGTCATCAGCGGGGTGTCGGCGGCGGCTTGTTGCTCGGTGGCGGCGTCTGCCGCCGGATGTTCGGTTTCAGGTTGCATCATCATGTTCGGGTTGGGTTGCTTCTCGTTGCGCCAGCTCCAGCTGGCGGCGGATGACGAGGAAGATTTCTCGGTGGGCATCGCGGCGCATGGCGTCCAGCGGGTCGTAGCTGCCTGCATGGCCTTGGAAAACGGGCAGGTCGGTCTCGAAGCGCGCTTCCAGATCGAGCAACACTTGCTGCCCGGCAGGGCTGCCCAATACGCTGAGCAGCCGCCGGCGGCGGGCTCGTGCCGCCTCGAGGGGGGATTCGGGTTGTATCATGCTTCGGGGATGTTGGTGTCGGGGGTGGCGGCGTTTTGCCGGGCGGCTTCGGCCTCGCGCTTGCGGCGCAGGCGGCGCACGGCGGCATCGGGGCGCAGAATTTCTTCGCTCACGCCGTCGAGGCGCGCCGCCAGGCGGAAGGTGCGATCCAAATCCACATGGTCGAGCAGCTCGGCATCCAGCTGCCCCATCTGTTGCAGGCGCTGCAGCGTGCGGTCGATCCCCTCGACGCGCTGGCGGCGCAGCGCTTGGGCAATGCGTCCCTGGTAGACTACATGCGGGCTGTCGATGACGGCTTCTCCGCGTCGGTCGGTGCGCAGCGCGGTCTGCGGCGGGCGGGGCAGGCGCCCGCTGCGGAAGAGCAGGGCAAAGACGCGCTCCATCATCGGCGCGAAGTCGCAGGTGAAGAGTGTGAAGGAGGGCGAGAAGAGCATGACGCGTTCATTTTCGCGCGCAATGACTTCGCTGGCGCTCATTTGCTGGCGGCGATTTTCCCACAGCTCCAGCATGGGGATGAAGAAGGCGCGGTTGATGGCATCCTGCTTTTGCCGCAGGCGATCCATCCCCACATCGTAGCGTCCCTGGGTGGCCCATTCACGCGGATAGCCGAGGCTGGCGCTCTCGGGGTTGATGAGGGTGCGCCCGCCCGCGCGCAGGTCGACCTCGCCCACTTGGTTGGCCAGTTCGAGAATGCGGGGGAAGGCTGCCACCTCGCCCAGCATGTCGAGGATGCGGTTGAGGAACTGCGCCTGCCGGATGTCGGGGTAGACCAGCCGCGCGGGTGCCAGCCCGTAGACCCCTTCGCCCCAGCGCAGAAAGCGCGTGACCATGTAGGGCATTTCGCGGTAGCCGCCTTCCTCGACCACGCAGTTGTCGTCCAGGCTGTAATAGAGGCTTTCATAGGGCATGTTGCGCGCGTCCTCGCGGCGGCGGTTGCGGCGGCGGCGCGGGCGCACGACATGCAGGAAGCTCAGGCTGCCGCTGTGCGGGTCGCGCCCGTTCTCCAGCAGCGCGCGGGCGCGGGGCCCCAGCGCCCGGAGGCCGAATTGGCTCTCGGCTTGGTGCGGGGTGAAGCGGAACTCGCGCATGTAGGTGTCCACCGTGCCTTCGTCGTTCTCGGCGCAGACGAATTGACCGCAGGGAATGTGGCGGAAGAGCAGGCGACCGCTGCGCGCTAAGGTGCAAAAGAGACTGCCCGTGCCCAGCCCCACGCGGTCGAGAAAGCACTCGTGGAGCTCGGTGTAAAAATTGCTCAGCGCCAGCTCGCGGGCGGCGATTTCGGAGCACTGGTTGTACCACGCTTCCACTTCATCGCAGCCGAGGGGCTCGGGGGCGCTCCACTTGAACCACTGCTCATGCCCGGGGGTGATGTAGCTCATGTGTCCCCCTGCCAGTTTCTGGCAGGCTTCCACGGCGGTGGTGTCGCCCAGTCGGCGGGCGGAGGCGGCATCGGGCACCGCATCACCCGCCGGCTCCTGCAAGCGCGAGGGCAGAACATACTCCCGCAGCGTGTCCCACCAGCTCTCCCAGGGGGCGCGGGCGGCGCAGAGCGCGCGGTAGCTTTGCAGCAGGGTCGGATCCATCAGCCTAAGGTGGTGTTGTAGGTGTCGGAGTTCTGAGCCGTTTGTCGACGGGCGGAAAGAATGGTCGAGAGCAGACCGCGCTTGCGCTTGTTACTTTGCGCGTAACTGCGCTGGCTGTCCTCGGAGAGGTTCTCCGTGACAACGGGTACTTCGGTGGTGGTCGGAACAGAGGGTGTTTTGGTAGCGAAGCCCATAATATCAGGTGCGGTGTTAGTGTTGGTGAGTGGGGGGCGGGAGCAGGCAGCGCCAAGGCAGGCAGTGCGGGCTTTGGTTGCGGAGTCCCCGGCGGAAACAGACCCAGGGCAGCGGCGACAGCCCCGCCGCCATGCGTCGCGCCAGCGCTAAATTGCCCACCAGCAGGTGAATGTACCACGCATCGGCATCCGCCGGCGCATCGTCCAGCAGCTCCCAGCGCTCGGGGCAGTCGCGGCGGGCGGGCTTGAGCAGCGCCACCAGCTCGGGCATGTAGAGCACGACACCGCGCGGGGCGGCGGCCAGCGCCTCCAAATCCGCCGCCATATCGCGGCGGGCGAGGGCGTAGTAGCGTGCAGCAGCATCGCGGGCATCGCAGTTCATGGCGCTGAGCATAGAGGAGGCGTGCGGCGAGCGCCAGTCCCTGCCGGGGGTGCGCCGATGCGTTCCTCCGGCAGAACCCGCCTGCGTAGGGCAAATCCCGCGTTGCCGCTGCGCGCGGCATTCGCGATACTGGGGGCGCTATGAGTCAAGGAACCATCCCCGAGACAGCGCTCACTGCCTTGGATATCTGCAACATTGCCCTGAGCAAGCTGGGCGAATCACCCCTGAGCGCCATTGACCCCAATGGTTCGCACGCTTCGCGCATGTGCTACATGCACTACCACCCCGTGCGCCGCGAGGTGCTCTGCGTCAACCGCTGGAGTTTTGCCACCGAGACGCGCACCCTCAGCGCGGAGGAGCGGTCGGGCGGCGAGGGCTCTCTGCCGCATGTGCTGCCGGCGGATTGCCTGCGCGTGCTTAGCGTCAGTTCGCCTTCGTGGACCCTGCGCGGGCGCTGCATCTACTGCCCGGCGGCGAGCATCCGCGTCAGCTACATCACCGACTGCGAGGATGTCGCGCTTTTTGAACCCCTTTTTGTCGAGGCCTTGGCCGTGCGGCTCGCCTACAAACTCTGCATCCCGCTCATCAACAGCACCACCGCCCGCCAGGCTCTGCTGGATGAGTACCGCCACATCGCTCTGCCGCAGGCGGCTCATTTCAACGGGGTGCAATCCCACTCCAACGACAGCCATCCCCTCTACCGTCTGTGGAGGCAAAGCATGGCTCAGCACGGTGAATAAGTGTTGTGAATAAGTTGCTTCATAACTAACTCAAATTGCTTAAAATCAACGCACAACAAATTGTGAACAAACAGCGTGAAAGCCATTGATTTCATCTGCCGCTATCTCGTGCGCGCCGCGCAGGACGACCTGACACCCACCGCGCGCCAGGTGTTGCTGGCGGTCGCCGCCGGGCTCGACAACAGCACCGATATTGCGCGGCTGACCGGCATGGCCCCCGGCACCTGCACCAATGTTCTGCGCTCGCTGGCCGCGCGCCGCGAGCTGCACTGTGTCAACCGCAGCGCCGGCTTCTATGTGCTGGGACCCTCCGGCAAGGAGCGTGTGCGCCGCCTGCTCGATTTCAGCCGCCATGCGTAAGAAACGTCACCTGACCATCGAAGAAAAGCGCGACTGGCTTGCCGAGGTCTTTCGCGATGCGAGCGGGCAGTACTCGCAGGCCGACCGCTTCAAAGCCATGGTGGAGGACACCAAGCTGGCTGAGCTGGAGGATGCCGCCAAGGCCGCTGCGGCAGCAGCGGCGGCACCGCCCGCCGCCTCCATCGACTTCGAGCTGCTGGCGCATCTGCCTCCTCCGTTGAGCGAGAACTGAGGGCTCAATCGAACAGGCCGGGCAGCAGGAGCTGCGCCACCGGGGCAAAACTGCGGCGGTGCTCGGGGCAGGGGCCCAGCCGCCGCAGCGCCGCCAAATGCGCCGCCGTGCCGTAGCCCGCATGTTTCTCAAAACCGTAGCCCGGGTATTGCTGCGCCAAAGCGAGCATGAGGCGGTCGCGCGTTACCTTGGCCACAATGCTGGCCGCCGCAATGCTCAGGCAGCGCGCATCGCCCTTGACCAGCGCGCGGTGCGGCAGGGGGAAGTGCGGCACCGGCAGCCCGTCAATCAGGCAAAAATCCGGCATCGCCGGCAGGGCAGCCACCGCCCGCGCCATCGCCTCGTGCGTAGCGCGCAGGATATTCAGTCGGTCAATCTCCGCAGCCTCCGCCATCCCCACCCCGATGAGCACGCGCGCGTCCTCCCGCAGCTGCGTGTACAGAGCCTCGCGGCGGCGCGCCGTCAACTTCTTGGAATCATTGAGCCCCGGCAGCGCAAGACCCGGGGGCAGCACCACCGCCGCCGCCACCACCGGCCCCGCCAGCGGTCCGCGTCCCGCCTCATCAATGCCGCACACACTGGCATAGCCCGCCGCCCGGGCAGCGCGCTCCTCGGCATCATCGGGCAAAGCCCCCTGTTCAGCGGCGCGCACGGATGGGAACTTGGTTGAGCAGCCGATCGGGCAGCGGTTCACCCTCCTTCTGCAGGTAAAGAGCCTCAATATCATCCAGATAATCCGAAATCGGCGTGGGCGCGCTCGGCGCTTCGCGGCGCAGCAGCCGCATCGCCTCCGCGTAGTTGTCGAAAGAACGGCTGTTCTCCTTGCCCAGATGGGTGATTTCGTACCAATCCAAGTAGTCGCGCCCGCGCAGGCAGGCCGCCACATAAGCCTGGCGCAACTCGCGCAGCGGGCCCAAACTGTTCTGCGCCTCGTCCGGAGATCCGCCGTTGAGCAGCTCCGTCACCACGCGGCAGTATTCCGCCACAATCGGGCGATAGCCGGGGAAACAGCGCAGGCTCAGCTGCATCAGGCGATCCAGACAGGGGCGCAGCAAGCTCTGCCAACGCGGTTGCTCCGTCAGCGCATACACATTGTCGACCGACAGCGGGCGCGGCGTTTCCGTCTCGGGGTCGAAATACATCGCCGTCAGCGCCTCGTTCAGCTCGCGCTCCGATTCCAACGGGGTCAGCACCTCCTGCGCCTGCGGCAGCGCCAAATTCGCCAATTCCAACGCCCACCACTTGCTCAGCAGATCCCGATCCACCCCCAGCTCGTGGAAATGCGCCGCAATCAGCTCGCGGGGGCTGCCCTCCGCTGTGGCGGCCTCATCCAGCAGGCTGCGGAGTTGCTCGACCCCGCCGTCGCGCGTCAACAGCGCCATCACCAGCACCCCGCACGAAGCATTGTACACCTGCCGCGTCACCGCATCCAGCTGTTCCGGGTGCTCCAGCGAGACAATTTCCTCCGGCGACAGCATCTCGGCGCGGTCGAACAAGTGGCGGTACAACTCGCGGTCAACCGCCTTGTTGCTGCGCCAAGCCACCGCCTGATACAGCCCCGTCACCAGCCAATCGGGCAGCGACACCGCATCGGGAATCGCCCCCGGCTCCAGCGCGCTCAGCGCCCGCTCGCACAGCACCATCGCCACAATCGCGCGATCGAGCGCCTGCAAATCAATCCCCCCGCCGGGGTAAATGCGGATCTGAAAATTCGGCTGCCCGTCCAAAATGCGGATGCGCGTGCGGATGGGGTGGGGCTGCGGCGTGTCCGTCGACCTACCCAGCAGGCGGATTGACACCATGCAGCGCACATGCGGCGCCAGCCCCAGCAGGGAGAGCAGGCGACCGCGCACCTCGTCCGCATGGGTTGCAATCGCCCCCAAACGCAGCGAGTCCGCCCCACTGACCGAGAAAAACCCGCTCTGCGAGAGCACATGCTCGTCCGCATCGGGCAGCAGGATGGGCGTTCCCGGAGACGCTGCGGGACGGGCTTGCCCGGCGGCGGCAGGGCGGGGCAGGGCGGGCGCCTTCGGGCGGGGCTGCTCAGCTGCGGAGCGGCGGCGAGGCTCTGCCTGAGCGGCACGCCGGGCGGCATCGCGGCGGTGAACCTCCTCCTGCGCCCGGCGCACCTCCTCATCGCGGCGGGTATCAAAATCCCGCGTGGCGCGGATGGCGGCCGCATCCTCATCCTCCTGCTCCCCCGTCAGCCAAGCCGGCTGCCCGCCCTCCCCGGCATCCACAACCGTGTCATCCTCTGCCGGCAGGGGAAATCCACCCAGCAGGAGCAGGGACACAAGGAGGGAACAGCAGCGCATTGCCCCCATGCTAGCAAAAGCCCACCCGAGCTGCAAGCCCCGAATGCGCCCGCAAACGCCCCCCTGCGCCAGCCTGTTGACGCGACTTTTGAGGCGCACAAGGGCATCGGAGCCGAAAAAACATCCCGCGGCAGGTGATTTCTTCTTCACAAACGACTCGGAGACATGTAAAATAAAGACATCATCATGGCTATCCGTAAGCAAAAGACACTCGCCAAATGCGCCTCGATTGCCGGCACTTCCCTGCATACGGGGCGTCCCGTTCAGCTGACCATCAAACCGGCTGATGCCAACACGGGGCTGACCTTCCGCCGCATTGATCTGCCGGATAAACCCTTCATCCCCGCCAGTGCTGCCTATGTGCAGACGGTGGAGCGAGCCACGACCCTGGCCGTTGGTTCGGTGCGCGTGCATACGGTGGAGCACATCCTCTCCGCGCTCACGGGCATGGGGGTGGACAACGCCATCATCGAGATGGACGCCAGCGAACCCCCCATCGGCGACGGTTCGGCCAACCCCTATGTGCAGCTCATCAAGCAAGCCGGGTTGGTAGAGCAGGAAACACCCTGCCAGGTATGGGACATCCGCGAGCCCATCGCGGTCGAGACGGCGGGAGGCTCGCAAATCATCATCCTGCCGGCCAAGGACTTCCGCGTCAGTGTCACCGCCGTGGGACCCGAGGGGCGCGTCACGCAGTACTTCCACAGCGTCATCACCCCCGAGAGCTTTGAGAAAGAGCTGGCCACCGCCCGCACCTTCTGCTTCTACGAGGACATCCAGCCCCTGCTGGAGAAAGGGCTCATTCAGGGCGGCACGCTCGACAACGCCATCGTCATCAAGGGCGATGAATACATCTGCGCGGGCGGCCTGCGCTTCCACAACGAATGCGCCCGGCACAAAGCCATGGACATGATCGGCGACCTCATCCTCAACGGTCGCCGCATCCACGGTCATGTCATCGCCATCATGCCCGGCCACGGGGTCAACACGCAGATGGCTGCCAAGCTCCAGCAGACCTTCGAGAGCATGGAGGCCATGCGCCCCAAGCCCTTCATCTTCCCCTCCGGCACCACGGTGCTCAACACGGAAGAAGTGCTCAAGCTGCTGCCGCACCGCTACCCCTTCATGCTGGTGGATCGCATCCTCGGCTTCGAGGGCGACACCAAGTGCATCGGCCAGAAGAACCTCACCATGAACGAGCTCTTCTTCCAAGGACACTTCCCCGGTGCGCCCGTCATGCCCGGGGTGTTGCAACTGGAGGCCATGGCGCAGGTCGGCTCCATCCTCATGCTGCGCCGTCCGGAGAACCAGGGCAAGATCGGCTACTTCATGAGCGCGGACAAGGTCAAGTGGCGCAAGCCCGTCGTGCCGGGCGACGTGCTCATCATCGAGACCGAGCTGACGAAGATGCGCGGCGCCATCGGCATGGCCACCGCCCGCTGCACCGTCAACGGCGAAGTCACCTGCGAAGCCGAGCTGAAGTTCATGGTCGTCGACCGCTGAGCCGCCTCTCCTTCTTGCGGCGCCGGGGAGCTCTTTTTGCCCTCCGGCGCCTGTTTTTTTACAAGAACAGGCTTGACACGCGGCATTTTTGGGGTATCATAGCCCTCCCGACCGTTGTGAAACGGCCGCCGCTGCGTCGCGAGGCGCATCTCACCACTTCAACCACTGCAGAACAATTATGAGCAAGAGAACATACCAGCCTTCCAAGCGCTGCCGCAAGCGCCAGTTCGGTTTCCGCGCCCGCATGGCCAGCAAATCCGGTCGCGCCATCCTCGCCCGTCGCCGCGCCAAAGGCCGCAAGCGTCTGCTGCCCAAGGGTGCCGAGATTCACTACAAGCGCCACATCATCCAGCACGGTTGATGCGCTGCCGCCGGGGTCGCAGACTCCTGTGACCCGCGGCACATGCCACAACGCCCTGTCACGATGCAGCTCAAGCGGTGTCAGACCATGAAGCGGGCCTCCGAGTTCGCCATGGTACGCACCCGGGGCACATCCCGAGCAGGGCGTTTTCTTGTTTTGAGCCTCCTGCCCCGCCGTCAGGGCGACGCGGCGCTGCCCTCGCGCTTCGGCATCATCACCACGCGCCGCCTGGGGCATGCCGTGCTCCGCAATCGGCTGCGCCGCCGCGTGCGCGAGATCCTGCGCGCGCAGGGCGAGCCGCTCGCGCAGGGCTACTACGCCGTCATCATTCTCCGCGCCGCCGCCGTCGACGCCGACTATCAGCTCCTGGAGCGCGATTTCTGCCGCCTGCTGCGGCGCGCGCACCTCGCCCCCCCTCAAACGCCATGCTCAAGCAGCTCCTCATCCGCCCCGTGCGATTCTACCAGCGCTACCTGAGCCGCCCCCTGCATCTGCTGAGTGGACCGAACAGCGGTTGCCGCTTCACCCCCAGCTGCAGCGCCTACTTCATCGAGGCGGTGGAGGTTCACGGCGCGCTGCGCGGCTGCGCGATGGGCATTTGGCGCATCCTGCGCTGCAACCCCTGGGGCGGCTGCGGCTACGACCCCGTCCCCCCCGCGCGACCGCGCCGCTGATTTTCCCCTCCCCACCTTCTACACCCCAACCAAACACCCCCAACAGTTATGGACAGAACAGCATGGTTTGTCGTCAGCCTCTGCGTGGCGCTTCTCGGCCTGCAGTGGTACCTCAACAAGCAGGATGCCGATGCCGCAGCGGCGGCTGCAGCCGCTGCTGCGCCGCGAACGGAACAGGTGAGCCCCGCCGCGACCCCGGTCGAAGCGGCTCCCGCCCCTGTCGCAGGTGCCGAGACCGCCCCCGCGACCCCTGTCCCGGCGGCACCTGCCGCTCCCCAAGCCCGCGAGATTGCCACCCTCACCTCGCGCGACGCGCAGGGGCAGCCCGTGGCCACCTACCACTTCCGCGACATCGGCGGCAGCATCAGCAGTGTGCAGATGCTCGGGCAGGCTGTCAACAGCACCAAGCCCGACGGGCAGGACGATGTGCGCATCAACGCCAACCCCGCGCAGGGCATCGGCACCCTCCTCTTCGGGTTGAGCAACGATGCCGCCCCCACCTTCGACCAAGCCTGCTACAGCCTGCTGCCCGAGCAGAGCAATGAACAGCAGGTCACCCTCATCGCCAAGAGCGGCGATCTCATCATCCGCAAGGTCTACAGCCTCAAGCCCCTGCAACAGGGCGGCGAAACCCTCGACGGCAACGCCTACGTCATCCGGCTCGCCATCGACATCCAAAACACCGCCGCGCAGAGCATGCAGGCCGAGCACTGGGGGCTCTACGCCGGCGGCATGCAGCAGATTTCCGAGGAAGAGTTCCCCCGCTACTCCTACTTCGTGCGGCTGGAGAACGGCAGCTTCGAGAAAGAAACAGCGGGGTACTTCAGCCCCTGGTTCGGCAAGAAGAAAAGCCGCGTGTTGGAGACCGACTGCGAGCAGCTGGAGTGGGTGGGCGCCATGAACCAGTACTACGCCGCTCTCATCAAGCCCGAGCAGGGCAGCGGCAACAACAGCTACTACGCCTCCCCCACCCAATACCCCCTGCAAGGCAAGAGCAAGGAAGTCGAAGGCGTCGAAACCGCGCTGGGGCTGCCCGCCTTCACCCTGTCGCCCAAGAGCGGCGAGCTGCCCGGCGGGCAAAAGAGCTTTGCCTTTGACATCTTCACCGGACCCAAGCTCAACATCATGCTCAACGCCATGACGGACGAGTTCCGCATGCTCGACCGCGTGATGGACTACGGCGTGCTCACCGTCATCAGCTACCCGATGAACTGGCTCATCACCCTCTTCCACAAGTGGTTCGGCAACTGGGGCTGGGCCATCGTGGCCATGACCTTCGTCGTGCGCCTGCTCATTTGGCCGCTCTACCGCAAGAGCTACATGAGCATGAAGCGCATGAGCCTGCTGCAGCCCAAGATGGTCGAGCTCAAGACCAAGTACCCCGACGACCCGCAGAAAGTCAACATGGAGATGATGAAGCTGTACCGCGAGTACGGCATCTCGCCCATGGGTGGCTGCCTGCCCATGCTGTTGCAGATTCCCATCTTCTTCGCCTTCTTCTATGTGCTGCAAACCGCGGCCGAGTTCCGCGGTGCGCCCTGGATCGGCTGGGTCACCGACCTGTCGCAGACCGACACCGTGTGGAGCTTCACCGCGCTGGGCTTTGACATCCCCATCAACGTGCTGCCCATCCTCATGGCCGTGTCCATGATTGTGCAGATGCACATGACCCCCGCCACGGGCGATCCCACGCAGGTGCGCATCATGCGCTGGATGCCGCTGATGTTCTTCCTCTTCTGCTACACCTACCCCAGCGCACTCGCCCTCTACTGGACGACCACGAACATCATCTCCATCATCCAAACCATCGTGATTCGTCGCGTGATTCCCGAGCCCAAGCTCGAAAAAGTCAGCGCGAAAAAAGGGCGCAAAAAGACCTTTTTTGAGAAAGTGATGGACGCGCAGCAAGCCGCCCTCGCCGCTCAACAGCAGCAGGGCAAGCGCTGAAACACGCGCCGAAGCTGATGCACAACGGGCAGCCCCCCGCGCGGGAGGGCTGCCCGTTCTGCCTGCCGCAGGGCAGGGCGCTTCACAGAATCCCGCAGCGGCGCAGCATCGCCGTGGGATCGGGATCGCGGTGCATGAAGTCGCGGAAGAGCTCAGCCGCCGGGCGGCTGTTGCCCTGCGCAAGGATGCAGCGGCGGAAATCGCGCCCCGTCTCGGGATTGAAAATACCCTCTGCCTTGAAACGCGAGAAGGCGTCCGCCTCCAGCATCTCCGCCCACTTGTAGGAATAGTAACCCGCCGCATACCCGCCGTCAAAAATGTGCAGGAAGGCGCGCAGCATGCTGCTGTTCTGCTCCGTCGTCGGCACGCGGTAATCCGCCAGCAGCTCGCGATCCAGCTGCTCGATATCCGCATCCTCCCAGCGCTCCGTGTGCGTGTGCAGCTCCAAATCCAGCTTGCCGAAGCAAAGCTGACGCATGAAGAAACTCGCCGCCCCATCGTTGCGCGCCGCCAGCAGCTTGTCCAACAGCGCATCGGGAATCGGCTCGCCCGTCTGCCAATGGCGCGCAAAGCGGTGCAGCGCCTCGCGCTCCCACGTCCAATTCTCATTGATCTGGCTCGGCAGCTCCACAAAATCCCAAGCCACATTCGTGCCCGCCAGCGCGCGCAGCGGCACATCGCTGAGCGCCTGATGCAGCAGGTGCCCGAACTCGTGGAACACCGTCTCCACCTCATCATGCGTCAGCAGCGCGGGGCGGTCACCCACCGGGCGGCTCAGATTGCCGCACATCAGCGCCACATGCGGCACCCGCGGCTGCCCCTGCATCGGCGGCAGCCCCGTGACCAGCGCATCCATCCACGCCCCCGCGCGCTTCGACTCGCGCGGGTGCCAATCCGTGTAGAACGAGCACAGGTGCTCCCCGCTCGTCCCATCGTGAATCTCGTAAAACTGCACCTCCGGGTGCCACACCTCCACCGCCCCCTCGGGCAGCGCCTCCCCGGGCTGCAGGCAGGACGTCGGCCGCTGCGTGAATCGAATCCCGTACAGCTCCGCAAAAATCGAGAACATTCCCTCCATGACCGACGGCATGGGGAAATAAGGGCGCAGCGCCTCACTGTCCACATCGTAAAGCGCGCGGCGCCGCTTCTCTGTCCAGTAAGCAATATCCCAAGGCCTCATCACGGGCATCGCCCGCCCCGACTGCTGCTCCGCAAAGCGGCGCAACGCCTCCTGCTCCGCCAGAAAAGCGGGTTTGACGCGCGCGTGCAAATCGTCGATGAACGCCAGCGCGTGCAGCCCGCTGCCCGCCATGCGGCGGCGCGTCACATAATCCGAATAACGCTCATAACCCAAGAGCGCCGCCTGCTCCCGGCGCAGCTTCAGCAAGCGATGAATCAGCGGCGCATTGTCATAATCCCCCGTGCCCTTCGTGCCCACCGCGCGCCATACCCGCTCGCGCAGCGCCTCATTGTCCGCATACGTCAGCACCGGCTGCACACTCGTGAACTGCAGCGTGAAGCGCCACTGCGGCGCCTCCTCGCTGCCGTAGCCCTTGGCGCGGGCATCCTGCAACGCCTGCGCGCGCGCCGACTCCGGCAGCCCCGCCAACTCCGACGCATCCGCCGTCACATACTCCCACGCATTCGTCGAATCCTGCACATTCTCCCCGAAGCGGCGCCCCAGCTGCGCCAGCTCCGTAGCCAGCTCGGCATAGCGCTGCTTCGCCTCGGGCGCGAGCTCGGCACCACTCTCGCGGAAATCCTCCAGCGTCTCGCGGATAAAACGCTGCTGCACAGGCGACAACTGTGCCACCCAAGGCTGCTGCGCCGCCCGCCGCAGCACCGCATAAAGCTCGGGATTCAGCCCCACACTGCTGCTGTAGCTCACCACCTCAGGCAGCAAATCATTGACCACCGCGCGCAGCTCCGGGCTATCCATCACACTGCGCAAGTGATTCAGCCGCTGCCAGCCCGCCGCCAGCGCCCGCCCGCTCGCCTCCAGCGCTGCGAAGGTATTGTCGTACGTCGGCTCCGTCACCGCGCAAATAGCCGCGATAGCCGCCTTAGCGCGCTCAATGGCCTGCGGAATCTCCACACGCGCCCGCTCGGGCGTCAACTGCGACCAGGCAATCGCCGGCACATCCTCCGAAAAAGGGAATTCACTCATCACCCCGCATCATAGGCCGCCTCCATGCCCGCGTCAATGCACAATCGCGTGTGCAGGCGTTAGGCACGACCCGCCGCCCGCGCCGCTCCTCCGCCCATCTTCCCCCCGCCTAAACACAAACAAGGGAACCACCCGTGGGGTGATTCCCTTGTTGCAGGAACGAAGCGGACGAGGCTTGAACTCGCGACCTCAGCCGTGACAGGGCTGCGCTCTAACCAAACTGAGCTACCGCTCCTTGCCTTGCTGCCTGCCTCGCGGCCGGCTGCGGGCGAATTATAGCGGAAGCCATGCCGCCACGCAAGCATTTTTTGCAAGAAAAGTCATTTTTTTGCCGGCGAAGGAGCGAAACGCCACCCTTGCCACACCCAAACAGCACAGCTCCGAGCGCCGGACACGCCGAAAACAACGGAAAAAGGGGCAGGCTCAGCCCACAATCGAGCCGAGCAAATCCCCCTGGTGAGCATAGGTCTCGAAACCCTCGGCCGTGTTCGTCGCGAGATCGGGCGCGAGGGAAATGCGCCCCGGCTCGAAAAAGGTCATGACCGTCGACCCGCCGAACGCAAAATAGCCCTGCTCATCCCCCTTGCGCACCGGCGCCCCGGCGCGGTAAGACTGGAAAATAGAGCCCACCCCCGTCGCACCGACAGCCAGCAGAAGCACATCGCCGCAGTCCGGCGTGCGCAGCACCGTCAGCTCGCGCTTGTTCGTCCACAGCCAACTGAGCTGCCGCCGCAGGCAGTAAGGCGACACACTGGCCAGCGGCCCCGGAATGCGACGCGGCGCCTCGGGCGTGCCCGCAGCGGGAAAGTGAAAGCGGTGGTAATCCACGGGGCAAAGCCGGCTGAGCACAATCGTCCCGTGAGCGTAGCGCTCCGCCAGTTCGGCACTGCCCAGCAGCGCCGGCAAATCAAAGCGCTGCCCCTTCACAAACACCCCGTTCATCGCAGCGGCATCCTGCCAAGCGCTGTGCCGCCCATCGGCAGGGAGCGCCACCGTCGCCCCGCCGCACACAGGGCGAACCCCGGGCTTGAGCGTTCGGGTGAACCAGTCGTTGAAACTGCGGTAGTCCCCGAGGGGGCGCTCCGCCTCGCTCATGTCGATGTCATACTCGCGCACGAAGTCCGCCAGCCCCCGCACGCTGCCGGGGCGATTCTTAAGCCAACCCATGAGCTGCGAGATGCAAGCGCGCTTGAGCAGCAGCCGGAGCGCCAGCTGACCCGAGGTCGTGCCGTAAATCCAGCGCAGGGCGCGCTCGCCCATGACCTTCTCCTGCTCCGTCTGCCCCGTGTAGCGGTTGCGGTAGAGGATGGGTTGCGTATTCATCGCGGGGAAGGGGTGAGGAAAAACTCAGACACACATATCGCGGCGCAGCTGCGCCACCGCCTCGCCCTTGCCCATCGCCGCGGCGAGAGCAAAGCCGAACTCCAGCGCCGCCCCCGGCCCGCGCCCCGTCACCAACTTGCCGTCCGTGCAGGCGGGGCACTCGAGCAGCTCGGCATCGGCCTTGAGCTCCGCCGCCACCCCGGGGTAACAGGTGATGCGCTGCCCGCGGAGAATCCCCGCCGCCTGCAGCGCAATCGGCGCCGCGCAGATCGCCGCCACAAGCTTACCCGCACCGTGAAACGCCCGCAGGAGGGAAAGCACCCCGGGCGTATCGCGCAACAGCCAACTGGCCGGACCGCCCGGCAAAACAATGCCGTCAAAATGCTCCGGCACCACATCAATCAGCAGCATATCGGCCTGAATGACCAACCCATGTGCGCCCTCGACCGAGCGGCTGTTCAACCCGGCGGTGGTGACGGGAATGTCGAGCCGACGCAGAATATCGATCGGGGCGGTGAGCTCGATTTCCTCGAACCCGGGAGCCATGAGCACAAGAAGCGGTTGCATATCCCCCATGATACGCCGCCGCAGCTCCGGCGTCAAGCGCGCAGAAGCGCAAAAACTTTGGCGGGCGGTGCTTGAAACAACGCGCGGAACGTGCTAAAATCAAGCCGCCCATGAGCGAGGAACCCGAGATTCCCATCTATAAGCAGACCGACGCGAGCCCCCTGCATCGCATGTTCGGCAATTATTATCTGGAATACGCCTCCTATGTGATTCTCGAGCGCGCCGTGCCCCACATCGGCGACGGACTCAAACCCGTGCAGCGCCGCATCCTGCACGCCATGCAGCAGATGGACGACGGGCGCTACAACAAAGTGGCCAACATCGTGGGCGACACCATGAAGTACCACCCGCACGGCGATG